>DAOMCN010000067.1:0-8584 GCA_035427885.1 Acidocella sp.
GCGCGCGCGGCGCGGCCTCGTCGGGGTAGCCCGTCGCGGTCAGGTAGTTCATCAACGCATCGAGCCAGACATACATCACATGCTTCTCGTCGCCGGGAACAGGTATCCCCCAGGAGAAGCTGGTCCGGCTGATCGAGAGATCGTTCAGGCCGCCGCGCACGAAGGAGAGGATCTCGTTGCGCTTGGCCACCGGCGCTATAAACCCTGGATTGGCCTCATAATATTCTAGCAGACGGTCCTGAAAGGCGCTCAGCTTGAAGAAGTAAGACGGCTCGACCACCCACTCGACCGGCGCCCCGCTCGGCGCTTTTTTACTCCCGTCCGGCGCGGTGACGAGTTCTTCCTCGTCGTAGAACGCCTCGTCGCGCACCGCGTACCAGCCCTCATACGATCCTAGGTAGATCGCCCCCGCCGCTTCCAGCTTGCGCCATAGCGCCTGGGTTGCCTCGCGGTGGCGTGGTTCGGTGGTGCGGATGAAATCATCGTTGGAGATGTTCATGCGCCGGGCCATATCGGCAAAATCCGCGGACACGGCATCGGCGAATGCCTGCGGCGCCACGCCTGCCGCCCGCGCCGCGGCTTCAACCTTCTGGCCATGCTCGTCCGTCCCGGTGAGGAAGAACACGTCCTCCCCATCCAGCCGGTGCCAGCGCGCCAGGACATCCGCGGCGGTCGAGGTATAGGCGTGGCCGAGATGCGGCGCGCCATTCACGTAATATATCGGCGTGGTGATGTAGTATGTTTTTGCGTTCATGACCTGTGCAATTCGCTGAGCGCCACGATGATCGCGGCGCGTTTATCAAGATTGAGGCCGACGACCTCGCGCTCCAATTTCCCTAAGTCCTGCCAGAGCGAGACCTGCCCGGCAAGCGCCGCCGCCGCCGCGCCGGATTTGGCGGCGCTGCGGGTGCGCGCCGCCAGCCCGCCGCGCAGCAGGGTCAGAAACGTCTCGAACTTGTCCACCCCCTCCACCGCGCGGGCCACCGTATCGGCGATATTCTGCGCCCGCTCAGCCGAGACCGGAGCGGCCAACACCTCATCGACCAGCCCGGCGAGCGCCACCCCGCCCTCCGCCGCCAGCGTCAGCGCCTTGCCGATACTACCCTCCGCCAGCCCGACCAGCCGCTCGCGCTCATGCGCCGCCAGCTCCGGGGCGTAATCGGCAAGTAGGGTCGAGACATCCGCATCGCTCAGCGGCGAGAGCGCGAGCGCGCGGCAGCGGCTGCGGATGGTGGGCAGCAACCGCCCTGGCGCGGAGGTCACCAGCAACAAGATTGCCCGCGCCGGGGGTTCTTCCAGCATTTTCAGCAGCGCATTGGCCGTCGCCGGGTTCATGGTCTCGACCCCGTCGATGATCACCACGCGCCACCCCCCCTCCGAGGGCGTGTGGTGCATGAACTGGATCGCCTCGCGCACGGTATCGATGACGATGACCGATTGGAGCCTGTCGCCTTTATCGTTGAGCCGCCGCTCAATAGTGAAAATATCAGGATGCGTCGTCGCGGCGACGCGGCGGAACACTGGCGAGGATTCCGGTAGCGCAAGATCGGCGCTGGTGCCGCCCGCCAGCAGCCAGCGGGCGAAACGGTAGGCGAGCGTCGCCTTGCCGATGCCCGGCTGCCCAGAGATCAGCCAGCCGTGGTGCAGTCGCCCGGAGGTGGCGGCGTGATGGAGCGAGGCGACGGCCGCCGCATGCCCCAGAAACCTCGGGTTGGCGCGCGGCTCGATCATCGCCCGCACCTTGCCTGCACGATCCGGCGCATCTCGTCCACGACAGCCTCCGGCGTCTGCGTCGCGTCGATCAGCGCGCAACGGTCCGGCTCGGCGGCGGCAATGGCGGCAAAGCCCCGGGTGATCCGCGCCATCACCTCGCAGCCCATGTCCTCGTACCGATCCGAAGCCGCCCCGCGTGACGCCAGTCTTTCTTTTGATATATTTTCAGGGACTTGCAGCATAAAGGTAAGGTCAGGCCGCAAGTTTATCAGCCGAATCATGCTGTCCACGGCGCCACGGTCCACGCCCAGGCCGTAGCTCTGATACGCCATCGTGGAATCATAAAACCGATCACAGATAACGACCGCGCCGCGCAAGAGCGCCGGGTGGATCAACCGTGCTATATGGTCCGCCCGCGCTGCGAAATGTAAAAAAGTCTGCGCCATCGGCTCGAGCGCGGTGTCGGTACTCAACAACAAGGCGCGGATCGCCTCGGCCCCGGCTGTCCCGCCCGGCTCGCGGGTCTGCACGACCTCATACCCCTCGGCGCGCAGCCTGGCCGACAGCCCCGCCGCGGCAGTGGACTTGCCAGCCCCCTCCCCGCCTTCCAAGGTGATGAACAGCCCAGCATGCGTCGTCACGGCAATATCCTTCCCGATGCGCTCATCGTAAGCTCATCCTTAACGCGCTCATCGCACATCCCCCTCATCGCGCTCATCGCACGATGATCTCAGGATCCGGGACCCCCAGCGCCAAAATGCGCTGCAAGGCAGCGTCGGCATCCGCCACGGTATGATACGGCCCTGCATTCACGGCATAAAGCGTGCGGTCTCCACCGAAAATCGGCACCACGCGCGCCTGTATGCCATAGAGCCGTTCCTGGGCGCGAAAGGCGTCGCGCTCCGCTCCAAAACCTGGGATTCGCACATAAAGCGGCCCGGGATTAGGCGGCAGCGTGGTAATCACGCCCATAAGCGGGGCGGCGTTAGCAGCGCCGGTGTCGCTCTGCGTCGGGGTGAGGTTCTGCACCGCCCCGCTGGCCGCCCCGCCCGGCGCTGCCAGGCTTTGCGCGCTAATCCCAGCCTCTGGCGCTGCCACAAGCTTCGGCCCGGCCCCCAGCGCGCCATCCAGCGCCGCCGTTGCCGCCGTGTTCAGCTTGACCTCAACCTCAACAATGCCGCCTTGCGGATAGTGGAGCAAGCGCGCCACGCGCGGCGTCACCGCAATCACCCGCCCTGGCACGACCGGACCACGATCATTGACCCGGACATCGACCGAGTAGCCATTGACCAGGTTGGTGACGGTCACAATCGCCGGGAGTTGTAGCACCGGGCTTTGCGCAGTCAGCGCGTCTGGATCATAGGCCTCATGATCAACGGTATAACCTGGCGCATCGCCGCCGATCACGCTGGAAAGCCCGGTGGCGTCGTAGCTGTCGAAGCTGCGCGGATAATACCACTCGGCTCCGGCCTGATACGGGTTGCCGATGGTGTAGGTCATGGGCCCCGGCGGTGGCCCGCGATGCGCGCAGCTCGCAAGCGCCACAAAAACACCCAGAATAGAACGGTTGATCATAAATCAGCTTCCTTGTTTACGCGGCTTGCCGCAACAGGCTCAAGCCGCGTTGCGCACGGTGCGCCCCAGCGCACCGACGGCCAGCGCGTAGTAATCCGAAGCATTATAGCGCCGGATCACGTTGAAATTCGCATAGACCAGAAACGCCTGACCATCCGCACCGTCCGGCATAAGCAACGCGGCGCGCGTATCCTCGGGCAGATCCGCAGCGCCCGGCAAACGATGCACACCAAGGCGCCTCCAGGCGCCAAGGCTGCGTATGCTCTTCCGCCCAGTACCCGCCGGGTTGATCCCGGCAGCCAGAACCGGCTCACTCGAGGGCAGTCCCGGCCGCCACCCGGCCTTGGCCAGGTAATTCGCCATCGAGGCAAGGCTGTCCGCGTCCGAATGCCAGATGTCCGGCGCGCCTTTGCCCGCAAAGGAGACAGCGGTAGAGAGATAGACGCTGGGCATGAATTGCGGCTGCCCCATCGCCCCGGCATAGGAGCCGGTCAGCCTGGACGCCGGCGCATCGCCGCGCGCAATGATGCGCATGGCCGAGATTGCCTGCCCGGCAAAGAAGTGGCTATTGCGGCTCCAGGCCAGGGTGGCCAGCGCGTCGATGACGTCAAAATCCCCCTGCGAGGCGCCATAATTGGTCTCAAGCCCCCAGATGCCGAGCAAGACCGACGCCGCAACGCCGAAGCGGCTGGTCACGGCGGCGAGCAGGTTGCCAGCCTCCGCCAGCTTCTCCCGTCCTGCCTGAATCCGAGTAGCGCTGAGGACATGGGAGGAATACTCAGCCCAGGTCTCGGTGAATTCCGGTTGGTGCTGGTCGAGCTTCAATACCTGCGCATTCGGGTGCAGGTGGGCGGTGGTCCGCTCCACAACACTCCGGGGAAGCCCCTCGGCGACGGCGCGCTTGCGCAACGCCGCAAGAAAGCTGGAGAAATCCGCCGCATAGCCAAAGTCGGGCAGCGCCAGCGAGAGGGAAATGCCCGTGAGAAATGCGCGTCTATCCATGGTCGCGACTGTGCCACGCCGGGGAGCCGCGCCGCAACATCTCCGGCACGCCTCCCCTTAAACGGCGCGTTTTAGAACCGGCTGGAAATCGCGACCGACCCGTACTGAAACGCCGGTGCCGAATGGTGGAACTGCGGCGTGGTCAGCACCTCGGTGATGCTGATGCGCAGCCCATGCACGATCATCGCCCCGCCAATCTCGAAATCCGCCTGCAACGGCGTCAGCGGCACACCGCGGCTGCGGACAAAATTATTTCCCTGGACAAAAATATCATGCCCGACGACCCGCCCGATCGCGCCGCCGAAAACATACCAGACCAGCGGGCGCGTCGGCGTATAGGCATCGGCGCCATTAAGGCCGGGCTGGATGATCGCAGGACCAAAATCCGAATCCAGCCCCTGTCCGATACGCAAAATCGCCCCGGCCTGCGCGTAGATCTCGGTACTACCTGCCTGCGCGCTGATCTGGGGCAAAACCTGCACCCCAAACGCGCCGTTATCCAGTGTGCCGATATCCTCGCGGTAGATACGCCCGCCAAAGAAATCCAGCGTCGGCTCGTTGCGCAGCTGGTAACGCCAGCCGTTATTGGTAGTGTTGCCGATTTCCGAGTGGAACCCGTTCTGCACGGTCTCCCCCTGCGCATCCGGCCCAACCAAGCCAATGCTGACCTGCGCGATGCTGCGCGTCGTCAGGCTATCCTGGATAAGGCTGGTGTGCAGAGCAATTTGCGCGGAATAGGGCATATCATGCGGGTTCGGATCGTAAACCTGCGTGTTGACGGGCGTGAAAATCATCTGTTGCAGATCGAATTCCAGCCGCTGCGT
The DNA here is from genome assembly GCA_035427885.1 of Acidocella sp. Lineage (GTDB taxonomy): Bacteria > Pseudomonadota > Alphaproteobacteria > Acetobacterales > Acetobacteraceae > Acidocella. The sequence goes on from DAOMCN010000067.1 coordinate 5,115, forward strand.
GCCCTGGCCAAAAATCTGATCGCCAAACTGGCTCAAAAAAACCGGCAGATCTCCGGTGGGGGTAACATACCCGAGGCGCTCGCCCGAGGTATATAATTCATCCGTGCTGGGCACGGAGAAGGCATCGTTCTCCAACTGGAGGGTAATAATCCCATGGGGGTCGGGCGGCGGCGTCTGTGCCCTTGCCCCGGCGGGCACGGCGAGCAGCGTCAACAGGGAAAGAGTGGAAATCCAGGCGCAACGATGTTTTAGCATGGCGCATACATCGCTGGGGAAAGATCACATTACAAGACAGAACACGCGGGCAAGGCGCGCAAAAATATCAACGCTCACGGGCGGTGCAGGTCGCAAGATCGATCAACCGTTCGAGGACCTCGGTTTCCTGCGCCCCGGCGATGGCGTGTTCGCCGTCGATCAGAAAACAAGGCACACCATTAATGCCGAGCCGATGCGCGTGCAGATTGTCGCTATGGACAAATTCCGCGCCCTCCTCGGAGCCAAGGAACGCGCGCACCGCCAACGGGTCGAGCCCCGCCGCAGCCGCGAGTTGCACAAGGACGGCGCTCTCGCCGATGTCCGCCCCCTCGACGAAATGGGCGCGGAATATCCGCCGCACCAAGACATCGGCCACCCCAAAGGGTGCTGCGAAGCGCACCAGCCGGTGGGCATCGACGCTGCTCGGCGTGCGCCGGATGGCGGCGAAATTGAACGCGATCCCCTCCGTAGCCCCCAACGCCGCGATCGATGCGTAAAGCCGTCGGGCACGGTCCTCGGCGCCGAATTTACGGATCATGTAGTCGGTACGCGACATGCCCGAGCGAGGCATATCGGGATTCAGCAAAAACGGCCGCCAGAGTAGGTCCACCGCGAGATCCTGGCGGCGCTCCAGAAGCGCCGAAAGACGCTGCACGCCCAGATAGCACCAGGGACAGACGAAATCATACACAACTTCGACCGCCAGCCGCGCCGGCAGGGGGCTGAGGATATTCATGGCGCCTCTATACCGGATTTTCGCAGCGGCCGCGAGACTGGAAATGCGGACACCGCCACCCCCCTTGCAACGGCGCAGGGAGAGCGCGATATCGAACCGGACCAGGCAAGCAGGCCTGCGGAGAGAATATTTGAAAAATAGTAGGTTGTTGATTTTCGTCGGTGCCGGTTTATGGGCCGGTCTGGCTTTTGCCGGGCCGCAGCCCAAGCCAAAGCCTTCCGGCATTGTCATCCACCTCTTCGGGAAAAGCTCGGTATTCTCGAACGTCCTACCGACGACCAAAGCCGCGCCCGCGCCAAATAAAAGCGGCGCCCCCGCCAGCGCGTCGCTTTCCACCTCGGGCATACTCCATCAGATGTTCGTCACCGGCGATCCTGATCAACAGCCGGGCCAGTCTCTCTCCAAAGGCAAAACCGGCCAGCAGCATTAACGCACCAACCGGTCCCGCATCCCCCTCAATCCGAGGCGCGCAGCTTACTGGCCTGGGCTTCGAGGTGCTTGGCTATATCGTCCATGCGCCAGGCCTCGATGTCGTAGAACGTCACGTAGCCATGATGGGCTACGTCGATCTCGGGAAAATGCTCCGCAACCGGCTTGAAGTCGGCCGCTTTAGCCTGCGCCAGGGTCAGATGCCCGTCATGGCTGGTATTGGCGGCGTAAAACTTATTCAGCATCGCGGGCATACCCTCTCCTCGCTCATGATGCTTCCAGCTGCCGCCAGGGCCATCAAAACCCGGTACGCCCATCCTCTCCGCGCCGTGTGGCGGTAGGTTGGGGGCATCCTGCGCCAAGGCAAACCCTGGTAACGCGGTCAGGCTAAGTAGAGAAACCAAAACAAAACGACGCATGAAAAAACTCCTGAGTGGAAACGTTCAGCTCAGATGCGCCAAGTTTGTAACGGGGGTATCTCCGTCTCGTAACCGGCAAAAAAAAAACGGCACCCAAAGGTGCCGTTTTGCAGATAACGCGTTGGATAATTAACGCGAGTAATATTCCACCACGAGGTTCGGTTCCATCTGCACGGGGAAGGGCACATCGGCCAGCTTCGGCGTACGAAGGAACTTACCCTTCATGGCGCGGTGATCGACTTCCATGTATTCCGGCACATCGCGCTCGGCGCTCTGGGCGGCGTCGAGCACCACGGCGAGCTGCTTGGACTTCTCGCGCACTTCGATCACGTCGTTGTCTTTGACAAGGAAGGATGGGATGTTGACCTTCTGGCCATTAACCATGATGTGGCCGTGGCTGACGAACTGGCGGGCCGCGAAAGGCGTGACGGCGAATTTCAGCCGGTACACGACAGCGTCCAGGCGGCGCTCCAGGATCTCAATGAGGTTCTCCGAGGTATCGCCCTTACGACGCACCGCTTCCTCGTAATATTTATAGAAGGTCTTTTCGGAAATATTGCCGTAATAGCCCTTCAGCTTCTGCTTCGCCATCAGCTGCACGCCGTAATCGGACGGCTTCTTGCGGCGTTGGCCGTGCTGGCCGGGGCCATATTCGCGCTTGTTGACCGGCGATTTGGCGCGGCCCCACAGGTTGACGCCCAACCGGCGGTTAATCTTGTACTTGCTTTCAGTGCGCTTGGTCACGGCGCGATATCCTTCTTGTTAAAATTCTGCCAGTAGTCGCTCCCTGCCTGCTTGCACAAACAAAAAGCGCGGGCTCAGGCGACCACCGCCTGTCCACGTTCCCGGCCAACGACGCGGGCTCTACCTCGCCCCCGTCCTCGCGTCAACAACCGGCCTCGTCCAGCTCTGCGCCACGGCGGCCAGTACCAGGGTGACTTCGCGCTGCGCGCGCGCCAGCCGTAGCGCCGCGGTCTTGCCCATCCACACCCCGGCGTCCGCCGCCGCGCGCGGATAGAACCCAGCCCCCAACGCCAGCATTTGCCGAGGCGCCAGGCAGACGCCAAGCTCGCGCCAGTCCTCGCAGGCCGGGTCCGTCTCCGCTGGGCAGGCGGTAGCCGAGAGCAGGGTCAAATCGCGCACTGGGGCGGCAAACTCAAACCGTGCCAGACGTTCCCCCCCCTCCAGAGCCAGCTCCGGCAGAACGCTCTGCCCGGCGGCGGTGGCGCGCAGTTTCGGCCAATAAGTCAGGACAAATCCCCGCTCAAGGGCAATGTCATGTAAGCGCCGCCGCACTTTGGCTAGCCGCGCCCCGCCGGTTACAAACGGCGCGAACGGCCTACGCGCGGGAGAGCGCCGCCCGACCTCCTGATACAGCGCCCCCCGGTTGCCGGAGTCGAAATAGGATTCGCAGGGCAGCCCCTCGGCGAGCAGAATATCGTGCCGGTCCAGCTCGATATGATAATACGTCATCGCCGGAGCCAACACCTCGCGCAGGATCGTCGCCCCGTTGACCAGATGCGTTGCCGGAACCAGCACGCCGTCCACATAAACACAGTGCAACGGCGAAAGTCGCAGCGGCTTTCCCGGCAGCCCAGGACCGAACGCATCCGGCATAATCAACACCGGAC
>DAOMCN010000068.1:0-8577 GCA_035427885.1 Acidocella sp.
GTATCTCCCCGGGGGTTAGCCAAGTGGGGTTGAAAAACAAAACACCATAGCTGCCAGCCCCAGAGCAGGGGCTGGCGGTCGGCTTAGAAAGGTTGTGGAAAGTACGACTGAAGCGGCGCGACTTCAAGACCGCCCGATTTCAGGGCGGCAATGGCGTGCGCCGTGGCCCGCGCCGCAGCGATGGTGGTGAAATTAGGCACACCGTGGTTCAGCGCGGAACGGCGGATGTCGAAGCTGTCGGTGACCGATTGCGCGCCGTGGGCGGTGTTGATGATGAGTTGGACATCGCCGGAACGAATGGCGTCCACGCAATGCGGACGGCCTTCCAGCACCTTGTTAACGCGCTTGACCGGGATCCCGGCGGCGGAGATCTGCTTGGCCGTACCCGAGGTCGCCATGATGGTGAAGCCCAGATCCGCGAGGCGCCGTGCCACGGGGACGATGGCCGCCTTGTCGGACTCCTTCACCGAGAGGAAGGCGGTGCCCGAAAGCGGCAGCGTTACGCCAGCGCCTGCCTGCGCCTTGGCGAAGGCGCGGGCGAAGCTGGTGTCCAGCCCCATAACCTCGCCGGTGGATTTCATCTCCGGGCCAAGCAGCGTGTCCACGTTGGGGAAGCGGGCAAAGGGGAATACCGCCTCCTTCACCGCGACATGGCGCAGCGCCACCGAGTCGTCGAGCTTGAAGGAAGCCAGCTTCTCGCCCGCCATGACGCGCGCGCCAATCTTGGCGACGGCAACGCCGGTCGCCTTGGCGACGAAGGGCACCGTGCGCGAGGCGCGCGGGTTCACTTCCAGCACGTAGATCAGGTCGTTCTGGATGGCGTACTGGACGTTCATCAGCCCAACGACGTTGAGCGCCTTGGCCATCGCCACGGTCTCGGCGCGCAGCTCGGCCACGATCGCGGGGGAGAGCGAGTAGGGCGGGATCGAACAGGCGGAGTCGCCCGAATGGATGCCCGCCTCCTCGATGTGTTCCATAACGCCCGCGACATACACGGTCTCGCCATCGCAGATGCAGTCCACATCCACTTCAGAGGCTTCGTTAAGGTAACGGTCGATCAGCACCGGGTTCTCGCCCGAGACGCGGACCGCCTCGCGCATGTAGCGGGCAAGGGCGATGCGGTCATAGACGATCTCCATCGCTCGACCGCCCAGCACGTAAGAAGGGCGGATGATGATCGGGTAGCCGATGCGTTCGGCGATCGCCTCGGCCTGTTCGGCGGAGCGGGCGATGCCGTTTTCCGGCTGACGCAGGCCGAGTTTTTGCAGCAGCACCTGGAAGCGCTCGCGGTCCTCGGCGATGTCGATCGCGTCCGCCGAGGTGCCAAGAATGGGGATATCGGCGCTTTCCAGCGCCTGGGAGAGCTTGAGCGGGGTCTGGCCGCCGTATTGGACGATGCAGCCCAGCAAGGTGCCGTTTTCTTGTTCGCGGCGGATCAGGGAGAGCACATCCTCGGCGAAGAGCGGCTCGAAATAGAGCCGGTCGGAGGTGTCGTAATCGGTCGAGACGGTCTCGGGGTTGCAGTTGACCATGATGGTCTCATACCCGGCTTCGCGTAGGGCGTAAGCGGCGTGGACGCAGCAATAATCGAACTCGATGCCCTGGCCGATCCGGTTCGGCCCGCCGCCGAGGATGATGATCTTGTTGCGCGCGGTCGGGTTGGCCTCGCAGACCGGCTCACCGAAGGAGCCTTCATACGTGCCGTACATATACGAGGTCGCGGAGGCGAATTCCCCGGCGCAGGTGTCGATGCGCTTATAGACCGGGGTGACACCGAGCTTTAGCCGCGTGTCGGTGATGGCGGTCTCGGAGCGCCCGGTCAGTTCGGCAAGGCGCTTGTCGGTGAAGCCCAGCGCCTTGATCCGGCGCAGGGAGAATGCGTCGCGCGGCAGGCCATGTTTCTTGACCTCGTTTTCCGCGTCGATAATGGTCTGCATCTGTTGCAGGTACCAGGGATCGTATTTGCAGGCGGCAAAGATGTCCTCGATGGAGACACCCGCGCGCAGCGCCTGGGCCGCGATGAGCAGGCGGTCCGGGCGTGGGGTCGAGAGGGCGGCGCGGAAGGCGTCCGCTGTGCCGTCGCCGGGCGCGTCGATCTCGTCCAACCCGGAGAGGCCGGTTTCCAGCGAGCGCAGGCCCTTTTGCAGCGCCTCGGCGAAGTTGCGGCCCACCGCCATCGCCTCGCCGACGGATTTCATCGAGGTCGAGAGCAGCGCCGGGGTGCCGGGGAATTTCTCGAAGGTGAAGCGTGGGATCTTGATGACCACATAATCGATGACCGGCTCGAAGCTGGCCGGGGTCGCCTTTGTGATGTCGTTCTTCAGCTCATCCAGCGTGTAGCCGACCGCGAGTTTGGCCGCGATCTTGGCGATGGGAAAGCCGGTTGCCTTCGAGGCCAGGGCCGAGGAGCGTGAGACGCGCGGGTTCATCTCGATGACCACCATGCGGCCATCTTCCGGGTTGATGCCGAATTGCACGTTCGAACCGCCGGTATCCACGCCGATGCGGCGCAGGCAGGCGATCGAGGCGTCGCGCATGATCTGGTATTCTTTGTCCGTCAACGTCAGCGCAGGGGCGACGGTGACCGAATCCCCGGTATGCACGCCCATCGGGTCGATGTTCTCGATTGCGCAGACGATGATGCAGTTATCTGCGGAGTCGCGGACCACCTCCATCTCGTATTCTTTCCAGCCGAGCACGGATTCCTCGACCAGGACCTCATTGGTCGGCGAGGCGTCTAGGCCCGAGAGCACGATCTCGAAGAATTCCTCCCGATTGTACGCAATGCCGCCGCCGGTGCCGCCGAGGGTGAAGGACGGGCGGATCACCGCGGGCAGGCCGACCATCTCGAGCGCCGCCGTGGCTTCCTCGCGGTTATGGGCGATGGCGGATTTAGGCCCGGCGATACCGATTTCGGCCATCGCGTCACGGAATTTGAGACGGTCCTCGGCGCGGTCGATAACCTCCGCCTTGGCGCCGATCAGCTCGACGCCAAGGCGCTCCAGCGCGCCAGATTTGGCGAGGCTCATCGCAGTGTTGAGCGCTGTCTGCCCGCCCATCGTGGGTAGCAGGGCGTCTGGTTTCTCCTTGAGGATGATCTTTTCGACCATCTCGGGCGTGATCGGCTCGATATAGGTGGCGTCCGCGAGGGACGGGTCGGTCATGATCGTGGCCGGGTTGGAGTTGACCAGGATGACCCGGTAGCCCTCCTCGCGCAGCGCCTTGCACGCCTGCGCCCCGGAATAGTCGAACTCGCAAGCCTGACCGATGACAATCGGGCCGGCGCCGATGATCATGATGGATTTTATGTCGGTGCGTTTGGGCATGGTTCAAAAATTCCTAGAAGAAGTAAAGCGGCAGGGCTCTGTCCTGCACTCGCTAGGGCCTGAGGCCCCAGACCCTCGTTCGTTTTTGGTTTAACCGATCAGCTCCACAAACCGCGTGAACAGGTACCCGGAGTCACTTGGCCCCGGAGACGCTTCGGGGTGGTACTGTACCGAGAACACGCGCTTGGCCTTGCAGGCGATCCCCTCGTTCGAGCCGTCGAACAGGGACACGTGCGTTACCTCGACACCCTCGGGGAGGGATTGTTCGTCCACGGCGAAACCGTGGTTCTGGCTGGTGATCTCCACATTGCCCGTGGCCAGGTCCTTGACCGGCTGGTTCGCACCGCGATGGCCGCGATCCAGCTTGTACGTGGTGCCGCCCAGCGCCGTTGCGAGGAGCTGGTGGCCCAGGCAGATGCCGAAGATGGGCACGCCAGCGGCAATCACGCCCTGGATGGCGGGCACGGCGTAGGCCGCCGTCGCCGCTGGGTCGCCGGGGCCGTTGGAGAGGAAAACGCCCTCGGGCTTGTGGCGCAAAATATCCTCGGCTGACGAGGTGGCGGGCACGACGATGACCTTGCAGCCCGCCGAGGCCAGGGAGCGCAGGATATTACGCTTGGCGCCGAAATCCACGGCCACCACGGTGCGCACGGCTTCGGGTTCGGCAAAGCCGTGTTCCCAGCTCCAGGTGCCGCCGGTCCAGGTGTAGGGCTGCGTGCAGGAAACCTCTTTGGCGAGGTCCAGCCCGCTCAACCCGCCCCAGGCAGCGGCGCTGGCGGTAAGGGCCGCGATGTCGAACTTGCCGTCCGCAGGGTAGGACAGAACCGCGTTCGGCGCGCCGAGGTCGCGGATGCGCAGGGTCAGGGCGCGGGTATCCACGCCGGAGATCCCGGAAATGCCCATGCGCTGGAGCCAGCTCGCGAGGTCCGAGGTCGCCCTGTAGTTGGAGGGCGCGGTGATGTCCTCCTTGAGGACGAGGCCACGGGCGAAAATCTGCGCCGCCTCCATGTCCTCCTCGTTCGCGCCGACGTTGCCGATATGGGGGAAGGTGAAGGTAATGATTTGCCCGGCGTAGGACGGGTCGGTCAGGGTTTCCTGATACCCGGTCATGCCGGTGTTGAAACACAGCTCAGCGGGTGCGCTGGTGCCGCGGGCGCCAAAGCCCCGGCCCCAGAAGACCGAGCCGTCGGCCAGGACGAGTGCGGCGGTGGCGCCGGGCGGAGTATCGCTTTCCAGCGCAGCGCGGGGTAGATCGTCCATCGAAAGCCCGGTCGCGGCGCTGATGGCGGGCCAATGGCGGGATGGAATGGCGCCGCTGGAGCGCCATTTACGGATGGCGTCGGGCGAGACACCTGTTAGAGTGGCGGCCGCGTCCGCGCCGCCAAGCCGGTCGATGAGATCTGCGATGGAAATTGACATAAAAACCGTGTAACGGATTTTTTGTCCGGCTTCAACGAAGATTTTTTGAGCTGGAAATTTTTTCCTAGGAAGGGATAAACGAAGATGAGCCTGCGTGAAGACATTACCGCCGCCGTGAAAACCGCCATGTTGGCGCGCGATGCGGAGCGCACCTCGACGCTACGCATGATCCAGGCGAAGCTCAAGGATACGGATATCGCGGCGCGCCCCAAAGGCATCATCGCCATCCCAGACGACGAAATTTTTGCCATGCTGCGCTCGATGATCAAGTCGCGCAAGGATTCCGTGACCATGTATCGCCATGGCGGGCGCGAGGACCTGGCTGTCAAAGAAGAGGCAGAGATCGCTGTTATTGAAGAATTCTTGCCTCAGACGTTGAGTGGAGAGGCACTCATGGACGCGGTCACCGCGGCGATCGCAGAGACCGGCGCGTCCTCAGCCAAGGACATGGGTAAGGTGATTGGCGCGCTGAAGGCCAAGCATGGCTCGGCGCTGGATATGGCCGTGGCCTCGGCGGCGGTAAAGGCGGCGCTCGCCTAATATGGCGCTGCCGCCGAACTTTCTGGACGAGTTGCGCGCGCGCACGCCTATTCGGGCGCTGATCGGCCGCAGTGTCAAACTCGCGCGTTCGGGCCGGGAGACCAAGGGCTGCTGCCCGTTCCATGGCGAGAAGACACCGTCCTTTTATGTCTATGACGACCATTTCCACTGCTTCGGCTGCGGCGAGCATGGCGATGTCATCACCTTCGTGATGAAAACGACCGGCGCGTCCTTTATGGAGGCGGTGGAAAATCTGGCTGGCGAGGCTGGGCTGGAAGTACCCAAGGCCAGCCCGCAGGCGGCGCAGGCCGAGGCGCGCCGGGCGGATATCGCCGAGGTGCTGGAGGCAGCAAAAAAACTCTATCAGATCTGGCTGTTCGAGCCACAGGGCAAGGCGGCGCTGGATTACCTGCGCGGGCGCGGCCTCAGCGACGAGACAATTCGGAAATTCGGCATCGGTTGGTCGGGCGAAGGGCGCAGCGTGCTGGCGGCGGGGTTGCGCGGGCAGGGGATCAAGCCGGAACAGTTGGTCGAGGCTGGGCTGATGAAGCAGGGCGATCACGGCCCGGTGGATATGTTCTTCTCGCGCGTGATGTTCCCGATTACCGACCGGCGCGGCGGCATGATCAGCTTTGGCGGGCGGATCATGGGCGATGGCCAGCCCAAATACGTCAACGGTCCTGAGACGGCGGTCTTCTCCAAGCGGCGCGCGCTCTACGGGCTGAATTTTGCGCGTGATGCCGTGCGCAAGGGTACGGCGTTGATCGTCGTGGAAGGCTATATGGACGTGATCGCCCTGGCGCAGGCTGGGTTCGGCGGGGCGGTGGCGCCACTGGGCACCGCGCTGACCGAGGAGCATCTGGACGAGATCTGGCGGCTCAGCCCCGAGCCGGTGATCTGCTTCGACGGCGATAGTGCCGGGCGGCGCGCCGCGCTGAAGACGGTGGATATTGCGCTGGCCGCGCTGGCACCGGATAAGTCGTTGAAATTTCTGTCGTTGCCCGAGAAGGAAGACCCAGACAGCCTGGTCCGGCGCGAGGGCGCCGGAGCGTTCAAGGTCCGGCTGGAGAGCGCCAAGCCGATTTCCGCCGCACTCTATGACATGCTGGCCGATGGCCAGGCGCGCATGACGCCCGAGGCGCGGGCGGGGTTCCGCCAGCGGCTGATCGAGGTTTCAGGCCGGATCCCCGATAAGGGGCTGGCCTCGGAATACCGCGCCATGTTGCTGGACCGATTCTTCGCCGAGCGGCGCAACGGCAAGGGCGGCAAAGCTGTCAAACCATCCGCTTTTGCTCCGGCCGCCGGGCCGGTCGATGCGCAGGACAGCAATTTGCGCCGCGCCCGGCTGTTGCTCGCAACCTTGCTGCGCTACCCGGCGCTGGTCCCCGATGTCGAGGAAACCTTCGCCCGCGTCGCCCTGCCGCAGCCCGAGGCGAAGGTCCGCGAAGCGCTAAGTGCATTCGTAGCCGGTGCAAAACACCTTGACACGGAAAGCCTGTTCACCCACTTGAGCCAACTAGGGCTGGCAAAGGAAGCCAAGCTGATTGAGGCGGTCGCGGCCAAGGACCACCTTTTTGATACCGACGCTAGCCCGTCTCAGATCGCGCAAACGTGGTGGAGTTGGTATATTTTGATGGATTTCAGCATCGACATGCTGCGTGCCCAGCGCGACGAACATGAACAGTTTTGGAAGGCCCATCAGGACGATTCCGCCGCCTGGACCCGTTTGGTCAAGTATAACGAGCTGCTGAGACAGGCCATGTCGGGCGAATATGGCGCGCCGGACACCTGAAAAGCATAATATTTCGGGCAAGGTTGTTGCCTACCTCCTGAATAGTAAAATATTACCATTAAGATTATCTTCCCGGAGTACCGCCTGATCATGGCAACGAAGCCGACCACCACGACCACCGCCGAGCAACCCGCCCCCGAAGCCGAAGCCGACGCCAATGTGCTGGATACCCAGTCCTCAGCCGTCAAACGGCTGATCGCGAAGGGTAAGGAGCGTGGCTACATCACCTTCGATGAGCTGAACGCGGTGCTGCCTGCCGAGCAGAACTCGTCCGAGCAGATCGAGGACATCATGGCGATGCTCTCGGAGATGGGCATCCAGGTGGTCGAGAGCGAGGAGGGGGAAGACCCCGAGGCCGTCGCCGCCAAGGAAGAGCAGGCCGAAGACGATGACTCCCCCGCCGGGAATATCTCAGAAGCCTCGGTGAGCCGGACGGACGACCCCGTGCGTATGTATCTTCGCGAGATGGGGACGGTTGAGCTGCTATCGCGCGAGGGTGAAATCGCTATCGCCAAGCGGATCGAAGCTGGCCGCGACATGATGATCCGGGGCCTGTGCGAAAGCCCGCTGACTTTCCGCGCCATTATCGCCTGGCACGAGGCGCTGAACAACGGGCGCGTGCTGCTGCGCGACGTGATCGATCTGGAAGCCATGCAGGCCGGGAACGAGCCTGGCGTGGCGGAAGGTTTTGTCGCGGAGGAGGTTGAGGAAGACGAGGATGGCGACGAGGGGGCGGGCATGTCGCTCGCCGCGTTGGAAGAGAAGCTTAAGCCGGAAATCTTCACCTATTTCGAGGATATCGAGAAGCTCTACGAGAAGCTTGCGAAAATCCAGCAGAAGCGTCTCGACAACCTGACCGCCGGCGGCGATGTGAACTCGCGCTCCGAGAAGGCCTACGAGAAGCTGCGCGACGAGCTGGTCGCCAAGGTTGAGCAGGTGCGCCTGCACAATAATCGTATCGAGGAGCTGGTGGCGCAGCTGAAGGTGCTGAACCAGCGCCTCAACGGGCTCGAAGGCCAGATCCTGCGCCTCGCCGAAGCTGCCAAGGTGACGCGCGACGAATTCCTGCAACACTACCGGGGCCGAGAGATGGACCCGAACTGGCTGCACGATATCACCACTCTGCCGGGTAAGGGGTGGAAGGACTTCGCCAAGAAGCACACGCCGCAAGTCGCTGAGCTGCGCGCACAGATCGGCAAGGTGGCCTCCGAAGGCGGTCTGCCGATCGAGGAGTTCCGCCGGGTTTACACCACGGTCTCGCGCGGCGAACGGGATTCGACCCGCGCCAAGAAGGAGATGATCGAGGCCAACCTGCGTCTCGTGATCTCGATTGCCAAAAAATACACCAATCGCGGCCTACAATTCCTGGATCTTATCCAGGAGGGCAACATCGGGCTGATGAAGGCGGTGGACAAATTCGAATACCGCCGCGGCTATAAATTCTCTACCTACGCGACCTGGTGGATCCGCCAGGCGATCACCCGCTCGATCGCCGATCAG
>DAOMCN010000069.1:0-8568 GCA_035427885.1 Acidocella sp.
CGACATCACCAACCCCGGGTGGACCGTCAAATCCGTCGCCGTCTCGGTGGTGCTGAACAAGGCGAAGCTCGGCACGGTGACGATCGATCAGGTCAAAGCCGCGATCTCCGGGGCGTTTGCCTACCCGAAGGTGAGCGTGAACGTGCTCAGCGCCTCGTTCCAGAAACCCGCCGTCTCTTATGCCTCTGCCCCGCTGATGCAGGCGGCGGCTCCGCTCTCGCGCGGATTGCTGGAAGTGCTGGCTGCGGCGGCGCTGCTGTTTGGCCTGGCGTTGCCTGTCGGCCGGCGCCTGGGTTCGGTGAACATCACCTCCTTCCTGCCGCCGCCGCCCACGCGCCCGCTCCCCACGGCACTGCCGCCGCGCGACTTCTCGGACCTGCGCGAACAGGCTGAAACCAACATCCCCGGCGTCGCGCGCCTCTTACAGACTTGGGCTGAAGAAAATGAGTGAGACAAACGCGAAACAGCTCCCCGCCCCGCAATTCTCCGGTGCCGAACGCGCCGCGATGGTCCTGCGCGAACTGGGCGAAGACACTGCCGCGATGGTGCTGCGCGAAATGGACGAAGCAACGGTGAACCGCATCTCCGTGGCAATGACAACGCTGAAGGGCGTCGCGCCGACGGTGCGCGAGGACATTATGCTGTCTTTCGCCAACGACCTCGGCTTTAGTGGCGGCGGCACGGACGGCATGAAATTTCTGAGCCGCGTGCTGGTCTCCGCCCTGGGCGAAACACAGGCGCGCGAAATCCTGGAACGTCTGACCCGCAACGAGCGCCGCTCCGCCTTCCAACTGCCGCCCAATGCCGACCCGCGCACCCTGGCGATGCAGGTGGCGCACGAACGCCCGCAGACCATCGCCCTGCTGCTGGCGCATATTCCGCATGAAATCGGCGCCAATCTGCTGACATTTCTGCCCGAACCGCTGGCAGCGGAGACGATGTATCGCTTCTCGACCCTGGATGTCGTCTCGCCCGGCGCTGTGGTCGAACTGCGCGAGATGTTGGACGAGTTGATGAGCACCAACGCCGTCGGCGGACGCCGCGTGACCAATCTCGGCGGGGCCAAGCAGACGGCGGAAATTCTCAATCGCCTGCAAAGCGGTATGTCGGACATGGTGCTCGGCGCGATCGACGCGCGCGACGCCGAAACCGCCGAGAAAATTCGCGAAAACCTGTTCACCTTCATCGACCTAGGCAAGCTGCCCGACCGCTCGATGCAAATCCTGCTGCGCGAAGTGCCGAGCGACAAGCTGGCGCCCGCGCTGCGTCTGGTGGACGATACCCTGCGCGCCCACTTCTTCCAGAATCTTTCCACCCGCCAGGTAGAAATCCTCAAGGAAGAGCTGCGCAGCGGCCCGCCGATGCGCCGCTCCGAGGCATTGACCGCGCAAAGCGAGGTGGTCGAAATCGCACTCAAACTCGCGGGCGAAGGGCGTATCAGCATCAACGCCTCGGAGGAGATGGTGTAATGGCATCCGTCAGCTCTGTCTCTGTACAGACAATCAGCGCTGCCAGCCCAGCGCCCGCCGCCAATGCAGCCAATGCCGCGGACCCGGCATGGGCCAGCGCCATGCAAGAGAGCAACGCGAACGCACCCGCCGCCGTGCCCCAGAGCAATGCGGCTCAGACCAATGCGCCCCAAACCAGCGCGGTTGCCAGCCAGACGGCCAGTCAGACATCTTCCCCGCCACCCAGCCCACCCCCTCCCGCCAGCGCGGCAACCAATGCTACGACAACCAGCGCGCAAGGCGCATCGGCGGCCAAGGCGGAAACCTCGGCGACGCGCAAGCAGAGCGATTCCACCAGCACAAGCCTCAGCCCGCTTGCCGCGATGCTCCTCGGCGTTGCGGCCGCGCCGGCTGCCGCGAGCCCGGCCGCTGCAACGTCCAGCCCCCGCAGCGCTTCCCAGGCCGACTCCGCACCAATCGGTGCGGCCCGGCATGGCGCGGCGCAGATCGAGGCATCCGCCAAGCCAACCGGCACCCCCTCTGATCTCGCCGCCGCACCGGCCCCAGCCACAGCAACTCAGGCCACACCAATCCCGGTCACAGCAACCCAGGTCATAGCCAGCGCAACCCCGCTCCCGGCCCAGAGCGCCATCTCCGCAGCGGCGGACAGCGCCGCTCAAGCCGCCGCAAGCCCCACCGCGCCGACCTCAACGCTGGCCGACAAGGTTGCGGCGGCGGCGCATGGAGCGGCGAACCAGCCCACCAGCGCCCCAGCCCTTGCCGCCGCCGCGTCGCTCAGCGCCGCCCCCGTGGCCAGCGCCCCGACCAGCACCATCGTCAGCACCATTGCCAGTTCCGCCGCTACGACCAAATCCGCGACAACGGACGCCAGCGCGTCCATCGGTCAGAGCGCGCAGGCCTCCAGTCAAACCTCCATCCCCGCCTCGGCCTCGGCGAAAGCCAGCGCGGTGGACGCGCTGACCGCCTGGCGCGCCGCCGCCTCCGACCAGAACAAAACCCGCGCCGCGCCGCCCGCAACGCCCTCCGCCGCGACCAACCCTGCCACGGGCATCGGCGCCGCCGCCCCGGCCAGCGCGCCCGTTGCCAACGTTATCGCCAACGCCAGCGCGCCCACCGCCGCTCCCGCGCTCGCCCAGCCCACGGCGGCAACCCCCGCCGCCCTAGCCGCGACGATCACGGCGATGCACCAGAGCGGCACACACACTACAACCCTGCGGCTCGACCCGCCGGGCCTGGGGGATCTCGCCGTGCATGTCGCGCTGGGTCAGAACGGGCAGGTGAACGTGCTCTTCGTTCCCAGCGTCGCCCAGACCGGCCAATTACTGAACAACGGCATGGACGGCTTGCGTCAGGCGATGGCGGCGTCCGGCCTGTCGCTCGGCCAGGCCAACGTCGGCGCGCAGGGCGGCGGTAATCAGAGCGCCAACCAGAGCGGCAATCAGGGCTTCAGCCAGGGCTATGGCACCTCCAGCGCCGCCCTGATCGGCGAAACCTCAGCCACCCCGGCAGCGGCGCGCACTCTGAACGGGTTGAGCGCCTATGCTTGAAGAACTGGAAGCCGAATCGCTTGACCTACTGGATACCATGCGTGCGCCGCAGTTGCGCTCGCTGCTCATGGAGAACCTCTCCGACAGGTTTTTGCGTCAGATAGCCTTCGCGCTGTTTCAGCGCACGCGCCACAGCGTACAGCTCCTGAGCTGCATCAACGGGGTGATGAGCCATGAGTCGGCGATGTCCTCGCTGCCCGAGGTGATGCTGGCGGGCATTGCCGACCTCACCCCGCTGCGCGGGCGCATGTTACTTGCGATTGACGGCGATCTGATCGGCGCGGTGGTCGATGCCCTCTGCGGCGCGACGACGGCGCACCCCTTCGAGCGCTACGAGCTCTCCACCATGGAGACGCGCATCGGCAAGCAGATGATCGACCTCTCCTTCTCGACCATCGCCGAGACGCTGAACGTAGTGCAACCGATGGAGCTGAAGCCCGTGGCCTACGAAAACGCGAACGGCATGCTCGCCATCGCGGACGGCCAGGACTGGATGATCGTGGTGACTGGCATTTTCGACACGGCGCTAGGCACAGGCACCATCAAGCTCGTCGCCCCATATGCCGGGTTCGAGCCGATCGAGAACAAGTTCGCCTCGCAATCGGGCCTGCTCGGCCAAAACGGCACGGATGCCGGCTGGCTCAGCGCGATCGAGACCCTGAGCGAGGCGACGCCGATCGATCTGCATTTCGAGCTGGCGCGGGCCAGTGTACCGCTGGCGGTGTTCGACGCGATGGCGCCCGGCATGGTCCTGCCGTTTTTTTTAAACCCGGATGCCATCGCGGTGTCCGGCGGGATCGACCTTTTCCGTGCCGATTACGGCCAGTTCGATGGATATATCTGCTGCCGGGCAAAGGCGGACGGGGTGAGTGAAGGAGAAGCGACAATGGTTGACCAGAAAGAGCGCACAGAGACGTTGGAGAATGAGCGCGTTGAGTTGGAGCGGCTCCAGAGCCAGCCGCGCGGCCTGCCGGTGATGACCGGCAAGAACGTGCTGGACCGTGTGCAGGTGGCGTTGACCGTGGAACTGGGCCGCACCTCGATTACGGTCAAGGACCTGCGCCAGCTGCGCCATGGCCAGATCCTGGCGCTCGACCAGATGGTGGGCGAACCGCTGACAGTTTTCGCCAATGGTCAGAAGCTGGCTTACGGCGAGGTCGTGGCGGTGGCCAATGATCGCTACGGCGTGCGCGTCACCGCCTTGGTCGAGGATATGGACGCAAACCCGGAATCTGCGGCGTGAGCAACGCCGGTGTGAGCATTGGCGCCTGGATTGCCTTCGCCGAGTTGGCGGGGCCGGTGCTGCTGGTCATGCTGGTGATCGGCCTCGGCGCCGGGATTCTGCAAACCGCGACGCAGGTGCGCGAAGCCTCGATCCCCTTCGTGCTCAAACTCTTCGGCATGGCGGCGCTGACCGGCATCGCCGGGCCGCTGATGATGCGCGGTGTGGAAAGCTACGCAACCCGTCTGATCCTGGCGCTTCCGGGGCTGATCCATGGCTGAAGTAACGGTCCTGCCGCGCCCTGGCGCCCTGAGCGCGACCCAGCTTTCCGGCCCTCTGGTGATCCTGATGGTGCTGGGGATGCTTGTGGTCCCTGTGCCGCCCGCGGCCATCTCGTTCCTGTTCGCGCTGAACATCTCCGCCGGTCTCGTGATCCTGGGCGCCAGCCTTTATATTCCCTCGCCGTCGGAATTCTCCTCTTTCCCCTCGGTCCTGCTGGCGACCACGCTGATGCGCCTCGCGCTCAACGTGGCGACAGCGCGCGCCATCCTGCTCAACGGCTTCACCGGCCCGGGTGCTGCCGGGCACGTCATTGAATCGTTTGGTCAGTTCGCTGTTGGCGGGAACTACGTCGTCGGCGGCATCATTTTCGTCATCCTGATCATCATCAACTTCGTCGTCGTCACCAAGGGCGCGTCCCGCGTCGCCGAGGTTTCCGCGCGCTTCATGCTGGACTCCCTGCCGGGCCGGCAGATGGCGATCGACGCCGAGATCAACGCCGGGATTCTCTCCCCCCAGGCCGCCGAGAAGCGCCGCGACACACTGCGCCGCGAGGCCGATTTCTTCGGCGCAATGGACGGCGCCTCGAAATTCGTGCGCGGGGACGTCGTCGCGGCGATGATCATCCTGGTCGTGAACATGCTGGGCGGGCTGATCATCGGCACGCTCCAATACGGCCTGCCGCTGGCCGACGCAGCGCGCACCTACACGTTGCTGACCGTGGGCGACGGTCTGGCCGCGCAGATCCCCTCGCTGACCATCTCCGTCGCGGCGGGCCTCGTTGTCACCCGCGTAGCGACGGGCGAGGACATCGGCCAGCAGATCAAATCCCAGCTCTCCAAATACCCGCAGGCCCTGGCCATCGCGGCGGCGATCATGGGGGCGATCGGCCTGGTGCCGCAAATGGCGCATATCCCGTTCCTGTTCCTCGCGGCGGTGCTGGGCATTTCCGCCTGGCGCCTGTCGCAGACCGCGAAGGCCCAAGACGCCGCGGTCGCCGCCGGAACCGCCCCCGCCGTCGCCGCGTCCAACGAGGTCAAGCCCGACTCCCTGGTTGATGTCACCGGTGTCGATCCGCTGGGCATGAACATCGGCTTCGCGCTGGCCCCGCTGGTCGGGCCGGGGGAGGGGCGTCTGCTCAACCGCCTGACCGCCGTGCGCCAGCGCTATGGCCGCGCGATGGGGTTTCTCGTCCCCGCCGTGCACATCCGCGACTCCTCGGACCTGCCCGCGCACGGCTACCGCTTCACCCTGCGCGGCGCCTCGATCGGCGGCGGGGAGGCCTGGCCCGGCCAATGGCTCGCGATTGAAGGCCCGATGGTAACGGATAAGCTGACCATTGGGCGCGCCGTCAAGGACCCCGCCTTCGGCCAGGCGGCGGTGTGGATCCCGCAAGGCGCGATCCCGGCGGCGGAGGAGCTGGGCTATACGGTCGTAGACGCGCCGAGCGCGATGGCCACCCATTTCGCGGAAATCCTGAAACGCCACGGCGCGGAACTGCTGGGCCGCCCGCAGGTCGAAGGGCTGATGACCCGCCTCGCGGAAACGACGCCGCGCCTCGCCGAGGACCTGCGCACCAACCTCTCCATCGGCCTGATCCGCCAGGTCTTGCAGGGCCTGCTGGCCGAGGAAGTCCCGATCCGCGATTTCGAGCGCATCGGCGAAGCCTTGGTTGAAGCCGCAGACGGCCCATCGAAGGACGTGGAGCGCCTGCTCGCCGCCGTGCGCCTGCGCCTGGGCCGCTTCATCGTCACCCAATGCATGGGCACGGACGCCGTCCTGCGCGTCGCCGTCCTGCCGCAGCGCCTCGAAGACCTCGTCGCCAAATCCATCCGCACCGGGCGCGAGAGCGGCATCGGCCCCGAGATCGAAGCCGAAACCGCGACCCATCTGCGCCAGGCCGCCGAAGCCGCGACGCGGGCGATGCGCGCGCGCGGGCAGAAACCCGTACTGGTGGTGCAAGGCGTTGTCCGCCGCGCCGTCGCGCGCGCGATCAGCGGGATCATGCCGGTGCTGGGCCTAGAGGAAATTCCCGAAACCATGCCGATGCAGGTGGTGCAGACCGCCGAGCCGGGCGCCGCGCATGGTTGACAGCGCCCCCCCCTGCGTCGCCCCGGACGGCCCTGGCATGACCGTGCTTTACGGCACCTGGATCAAGCGCACCGCGCTGATGTTGAAATCCCGCCTGCCCTGGGCCGAGCTGGACGAACTCCTGCAATGGGGCGCGATCGGCATGTTGGAGGCGATGAACCGTTACGACCCCTCCTACGGCGTGAGCTTCCAGGCCTTTTCTGCCCGGCGCATCCGTGGCGCGATGATCGACGGTCTGCGCCGCGAGGGCTGCCAGCGCCGGGGTGAAGCCGAGTTCGACATCGAGGTGGTGGACAGCGCGGCTTATGCCAGCGGCACCTCGCCCGACGACCCGCTGGCGCTGCTGCTCCGCTCAGACGCCCGCGCGCTGCTGGTGGAAGCGCTGAAAACCCTGCCCGCGCTCGAATACCAGGTGCTTGCGCTGCAATTCTACGACGACATGAACAACCGCGAAATCGCCGCCATCCTCGATATGTCCGAAGGCTACGCCTCGCGCATCCGCAAACGCGCGTTGGAGGGCTTAGCCATCCACATGCAAGCTCAACTAAAGAGAGAAACCGTACTATGACCAGCTTGCTGGGACTCTTCCTAGGCTTTGCCGTCATCATCGGCGGCGCCCTGTCGGATTCCGATCCGCTTTCCTCGCTTTTCAGCCTGACCGCCGTAATCATCGTGCTGGGCGGCAGTTCCGCCGCGATTCTGACCCAGTTCGGCGCGAGGCCGATCCTGCTGGCGCTGAAGAGCCTGGCGTGGCTGGTCAAGCCGCCGAGTACCGATCTGCCCAAGTTCATCGACCAGGTCGCCGAGTGGTCCTCGGTCGCGCGCAGCCAGGGCACGCTGGCGCTTGAAAGCATCCTCGAGGATGTGACCGACCCGTTCCAGAAAAAGGGTCTGCAGCTGATCATCGACAACACCTCGCCCGACGACCTACCGATGGTTCTTGGCGCGCTGGCCGAAAATACCGGGCGTGAGCAGGAGATGCCGGGCGAAATCTGGGAAGCCGCAGGCGGGTACTCGCCGACCATCGGCGTCATGGGCGCGGTGCTCGGGCTGATCCACGTGATGATGCGGCTCGACCACCCGGAGGAGCTGGGCCAAGGCATCGCCACCGCGTTCGTCGCGACGATTTACGGCGTCGGCTTCGCGAACCTGATGTGCCTGCCGCTCGGCACGCGGCTGAAGCATCTGGCCAAGGAGTTGGAGCGCGAACGCCATATCGTGATCCAGGGCTTTATCCTGCTTGCCCAGGGCAAACCCGGCCTGCTCATTAAACAAAACCTGCAGAGCTTCCTCAACGAAAAGAACAAGCCGAATCCCCTGCCGGACGAAGATGAAGAATCCGCCGACGCGGCACCGCAGGCAGCCTGAGGATGTCTAAACCCTCTCCCTTTGGTCCGAAGAAGCCCGAAAAACCGCCCAATCATGAACGCTGGGTGATTAGCTACGCCGATCTTCTGACGCTGCTGCTGGCCACCTTCGTCGTGCTTTACGCGTCCTCCACGCGGAACAAATACAAAGAGCAGGAAATGACGGCGAGCTTCATCAAGGCGTTCCAAGGCGCCCCGCCGACGTTAATCCAAGCGCCCTCGGCCGATAGCGGTGTGCTGCAACACCCACCCTCGCCGATCCCTCGCCCCGTCGCCGCGCCCAACCCGGCCAAATCCAAACTGCCGAAAGAGATCGTTCATCAGCTCGCCTCGGAGATGAAGTCCCTGCAGCAACTGCGCCTGCAGCTGAGCAAGCTGTTGCAGCCGATGATCGACAAGCACCAGGTCTCGATCTCGAACCAGGCGCTGACGCTGACGATCCAGCTTGACGCCTCGGTGCTGTTCCCCTCCGGCACGGCGACGCTCCTGCCAGCGGCAACGGTGTTGCTCAACCAGGTCGGCACGAGCCTGACAAAGCTGCCGCCGCGGTTCAACATCGTTGTCCAGGGCTACACCGACAATCAGCCGATCTC
>DAOMCN010000070.1:0-2679 GCA_035427885.1 Acidocella sp.
GCAACGCCGTCCCTCCCCCAAGGCGAAACCATCGCCGCCTCTGCCGATTCCTGGGTAGAAGTAACCGACGCGACGGGCAATATCCTCTTCAGTCGCGTCCTGCATGCGGGCGAGAGCTGGCCTGTCCCCGATGAATCCGGCCTGACCCTGACCACCGGCAACGCGGGCGGGACAGAGATCGTCACAGACGGCAAGACCAGCGCGCCTCTTGGGGCAACCGGCGTGGTTCTGCATAATTACGTCCTCACCCCCCCAGCGGCGGCCAAATCGCCAACGCCTCAAGCCGCCACCCCTTAAGGGACCCAACATGAACTACCGTGAATACCAACAGATCACCCGCCGCAAATCCCGCCAGATCAGCGTCGGCAATGTCAAAGTCGGCGGCGATGCGCCGGTCTCCGTCCAGACCATGACCAACACGCTGACCACTGACATCGACGCCACCGTGGCGCAGATCCTGCGCGCCGAGAAAGCGGGCGTAGACATCGTCCGCGTCTCCTGCCCGGACGAGGAGAGCACCGCGGCGCTCAAACACATCATCCCCCAGGTCAACGTCCCCATCGTCGCGGACATCCACTTCCACTACAAACGCGGCATCGAAGCCGCCCAGGCCGGCGCCGCCTGTCTGCGCATCAACCCCGGCAACATCGGCTCGCCCGAGCGCGTGCGCGAGGTCATCAAGGCCGCCCGCGACCATAACTGCTCGATGCGCATTGGCGTGAACGCGGGCTCGCTGGAGAGGCACTTGCTGGAGAAATACGGCGAACCCAACCCGGAAGCCCTGGTCGAATCCGCCCTCGAACACGCCAAAATCCTACAAGACAACGACTTCCACGAGTTCAAGATCTCGGTAAAAGCCTCGGACGTATTCATGGCCGTCGCCGCCTACCAGCAACTCGCGGACGTCTGCGACCACCCGCTGCACATCGGCATCACCGAGGCAGGCAGCAAGCGCGCGGGTACGGTTAAATCCTCAATCGGCCTGGGCTCACTGCTCTGGGCCGGGATCGGCGACACGATGCGCGTCTCCCTCTCGGCAGAACCGGAGGAAGAAGTTCTGGTCGGCTGGGACATCCTGAAGTCGCTCGGCATCCGCCATCGCGGTGTTCGCATCATCTCCTGTCCGTCCTGCGCCCGCCAAGGCTTCAACGTGGTGAAAACCGTGGAAACCCTGGAAGATCGCCTCGCCCATATCCAGACCCCAATCACCCTCTCGATCATCGGCTGCGTCGTGAACGGCCCCGGCGAGGCGCTGATGACCGACATCGGCCTGACCGGCGGCGGAAGCGGCAAACACATGATCTACGCCGCCGGCAAAACCGACCACACGATCGACGGCGAAGACATGGTCAACCACATCGTGGGCCTGGTCGAAACCAAAGCAGCCCAACTCGAAGCCGAGAAGAAAGCCGCCAAACTCGCCGCCGAGTAGCGACTCTCCCGCTCCGCCGCCTGAATTTGGGGATGCGTCAGCATCCCCAAACTTTTTTCACCTCGTTTATTTTGGTCCTAAAATCATGGCCCCACCCCTGCAACCCATCCGTGGCACCCGCGACCTGATCGCCGAAGACGCCGCCCGCCACGCCCATGTCGTGGAGACCGCCAAGCGCGTGACCGCGCTCTACGGCTTCGCCGAATGGCAAACCCCGATTTTTGAGGACACCAAAGTGTTTTCCCGCACGCTGGGCGAAACCTCGGACGTCGTGACCAAGGAAATGTATACCTTTGAGGATCGCGGCGGGGATTCCATAACCCTGCGCCCGGAAGGCACCGCCGGCGTCTGCCGCGCCCTGATCACCGCGGGCCTGACCCAGACCCTGCCGCAAAAAGTTTTCTACGCCGGCCCGATGTTCCGCTACGAGCGCCCGCAAAAAGGCCGCTATCGCCAGTTCCACCAGATCGGCGTGGAACTGCTAGGCCCGGCCACGCCGCTCGCGGACGCGGAAGTCATCGCGGCAGGCTGGCAAATCCTGAATGATCTCGGCATCGCCAGGGACGTCGTTCTGCACCTTAACACGCTGGGCGATTCCCAATCTCGCGACAATTACCGCGCTGCCCTGGTCGCTTATTTCACCGAACACGCCGCCGCCCTCTCGGAAGACAGCAAAACCCGCCTCTCGAAAAACCCGCTGCGCATCCTCGATTCCAAAGACGAGGGCGATCAGCGCCTCGTAGCCAACGCCCCGCTGATCTATGACCACCTGAGCGAATCCGCAGCCAACTTCTACGCCGATTTAAAATCTACCCTCGCCGCCTTCGCCGTCCCCTTCGAGGAAAACCCGCGCATCGTTCGCGGCCTGGATTACTACAACCACACCGCCTTCGAGTTTGTGACCACGGCACTCGGCGCCCAGGGCACCGTCCTCGCCGGTGGCCGTTACAATGGTCTGGTGGAACAAATGGGCGGCCCGTCCGTTCCCGGCGTCGGCTGGGCCGCGGGCATCGAGCGCCTCTCGATGTTGATCACCCCGCCAAAATCCGCCCCCCATCCGGTGGTCCTGATCCCGATGCACGACTCCGCTCAGCCCCGGACACTAGAGTTGCTCAAATCTCTGCGCGCGCAAAACATCGGCTACACCGTGGCTAAAAAGTCGCTTTTGCGCCGCGGGCTCGACAGCATGAAGTACGGCGGCACGATGCCCGAGCTCAACGGCGAGATAGCGGTCGCCTACGGCGATG
>DAOMCN010000070.1:2689-8530 GCA_035427885.1 Acidocella sp.
AAAACATCGCATCTGAG
The DNA here is from genome assembly GCA_035427885.1 of Acidocella sp. Taxonomy (GTDB): domain Bacteria; phylum Pseudomonadota; class Alphaproteobacteria; order Acetobacterales; family Acetobacteraceae; genus Acidocella. The sequence goes on from DAOMCN010000070.1 coordinate 2,707, forward strand.
ACCGCCTATTCCGGCAACGCCAAAAAACGCCTGGAACGCGCGGGTAAATCCGGCGCGCACTTCGCCGTCCTTATCGGCGAGGACATCAAACTCAAAAACCTCGCAGACGGCACCCAGCAAGAAGTAACCTTCGATACCCTGCCGGACCTCTTAAACGCATGAGCACCAATCTAGACCACAAGTTAGATCGCATCCTCGCGCGCGCGGATGAGCTGCGCTTCGTCCTTTCGGGCCAACTCTCCGGCGAGGCCTTCGTCAAAGCCTCAAAGGAACTGGCCGAGCTTGAGCCGATCGAAGCGCGCATCACCACCTTGCGCGCGGCGGAAAAAGCGCAGCAGGAAGCGCAGACCATGCTTTCCGACCCGGAAATGAAAGACCTCGCCGAATCCGAGTTGGACGAGTTGAAACACCGCATTCCCGAGCTCGAAATGTCGATCCGCCTTGCCCTACTGCCCAAGGACGAAATGGACGACCGCTCCGCGATCCTAGAGATCCGCCCCGCCGCAGGCGGCGACGAAGCGGCCCTCTTCGCCGCCGAGCTTTTCCAGGCGTATCAGAAATATTCCGCCCTGTACGGCTGGAAATTCGAAGTGATGGAATACGGCGAGAATGAGCTCGGCGGGCTGAAGGAAGGCATCGCCGAAATCACCGGCAAATCGGTGTTCTCGAAGCTGAAGTTCGAATCCGGCGTCCACCGCGTCCAGCGCGTCCCGGCGACCGAAACCCAAGGCCGCATCCACACCTCGACCATCACGGTCGCGGTTCTGCCGGAAGTCGAGGAAGTGGACGTGCAGGTCAATGAGTCGGACCTACGCATCGATGTGTACCGCGCCTCGGGCGCTGGTGGACAGCACGTCAACAAGACCGAATCCGCCGTGCGCATCACCCATCTGCCGACCGGCATCGTCGTGGCGATGCAAGAAGAGCGCAGCCAGCACAAGAACCGCGCCAAGGCGATGAAGATCCTGCGCGCGCGCATGTACGAGCAACAACGCTCCTCCCTGCACGCGACCCGCGCCGCGGACCGCAAATCCCAGGTCGGCACCGGCGATCGTTCCGAGCGCATCCGCACCTACAACTTCCCGCAAGGCCGCGTGACCGACCACCGCATCAACCTGACGCTCCACAAAATCGACCGCGTCATGCTGGGCGAAATGGACGACATCATCGACGCGCTGATCGCCGAGGACCAAGCTTCGCGTCTGGCGGCGGATACTTGATCCCGACCCAGACCGCCATCGCTGCCATCGCGGCCCAGCTGCAAGCAGCGGGCATCGCGGATCCTCGCCGCGAAGCCCGACTGATCCTCGCCGCCGCCGAAAAAATCAGCGCCGCGGGGCTGCTAGGGCGGGACGCGGTGGACGAATCCCGCTTCGAACCCCTGGCCGCCCGCCGCGCCGCGCGCGAACCGCTGGCCTACATCCTGGGCCGCAAAGAATTCTGGGGCCTGATGTTCGAAGTCTCCCCCGCCACCCTGATCCCCCGCCCGGACAGCGAAACCCTGGTCGAAGCCACGCTCTCCCTGAAGCCAAAGCGCGTGCTGGACCTGGGCACCGGCACCGGCTGCCTCCTGCTCGCCGTGCTGCACGAATTTCCTGAGGCCTTCGGCGTCGGGGTGGACCTCTCACCCGATGCCGCCGCCCTCGCCCAGCGCAATGCAGCCACCCTCAATCTCACTCCCCGCGCCGCCTTTCTGGCGGGCAGCTGGGCAGACGCGCTGGAGACCCAATTCGATCTGATCTTGAGCAACCCGCCCTATATCCCAGCCCAGGACCTCGCGAGCCTGATGCCTGAAGTCGTTGATTATGAACCAAACTCTGCCCTAAACGGCGGCGCGGACGGCCTCGTTGCCTACCGCGAGATCATCTCCGCCCTACCCCGGCTGCTCCGCCCCGGCGGCACAGCCATCCTGGAACTGGGCATCGACCAGGCCGCGGATGTCGCCGCCCTGGCCCAAACGGGCGGTTTTACCTGCACCACCCGCGCCGACCTATCGGGCATCCCCCGCGCAGCGATTTTATCGCACCGCAAATAAACATTTGGCAGAACGCGCAGATCAGTCTAAGCAGTTGATGCGCGGGCTGACAGCCCTCGAGTCTCGCAACATTTTCGTGAGGCCCTGATGGGTTTGGTGGCGCTAACCTGCCCCACCGCGCATGCAATCAAACGAGGACAGACGACAGCACATGAATATGAAGCGCATGCGTGGCCGCAACCATCGCCCAAACAGCGGCGGCAGCGGCGGAGGTGGCGGTTTCCGTAACCAGCAGAATGGTATCCCGCTCAACCGCAACCATGTTTTCGATAGCTCCGGCCCGGAAATGCGTGTTCGCGGCACGGCCCAGCAGCTTTACGAAAAGTACCAGCAGATGGCGCGCGACGCCTCGAGCAACGGGGACCGAGTTACCGGCGAGGCCTATTATCAACACGCCGAGCATTATTTCCGCATCATCAGCGCTATCAACCAGGCGCAAGGCCAGCCCAACCCGGCGCAAGGCGGCCAGACGAACCCGCAAGGCCAACCCGAGCGCGGTAACTATCAGCCGCAAGCCAACCAGGGCGAATATCAGCGCCGCGAACAAGGCGAGTTGGCCGTTGACCCCCGTTCCCAGGAGCAACGCCCGCAGGAGCAACGTTCCCAGGAGCAACGCCCGCAAGAGCAACGTTCGCACCAACAGGAAAACCGTCAGGAAAACCGTCGCTTCGAGCCGCGTCCAAAACCGGAATTCAACCGCCAGGATCGCTCCGAGCGCCAGGATCGTAACGAGCAGCGCTTCCGCCAGCCCGAACCGGCCGTGGACCCCAGGATCGACATCAGCTCCGCGCTGGAAGCCGAACTCGCGGCTACCCTGTCCGAGCCAGCAGGCTTCGGCGAACAGCCGGTCCTCGTGGCTGCGCCCGCGCCTGCGCCCGCGGAACCCCGCTCGGTAATCCCGATCATCCCGGACGCCCCGCCCGAACCCGCCGCCGCCGTAGCGCCCGAAGCTCCACCGGCTCGCGTCCCCCGCCCCCGTGGCCGGCCACGCACGGTCAAGCCGGACACCGCCAAGGCGGCCGCCGGAAAAAAAGTCACCGAATAACAAAAAACCCCGCCAGGATCGCCTGGCGGGGTTTTTAATTGAAGCTTGTCCAGTGTCTCAGCGCGGGCTGAGTACCATGACCATCTGCCGGTTTTCCATCTTCGGCATCTGCTCAACTTTGGTCTCGGTATCGAGGTCCATGCGGATCCGCTCCAGCACTTTGACGCCGAGTTCCTGGTGCGCGAGCTCGCGCCCCCGGAAGCGCAGGGTGACTTTTACCTTGTCGCCCTCGCCGATAAAGCTCTTCATCGCGCGCAGCTTAACCTGGTAGTCATTCTCGTCGATATTCGGACGAACCTTGACTTCCTTGATCTCGACGACCTTCTGCTTCTTGCGCGCTTCGTTGCGCTTTTTCTGCTGTTCATACTTGAACTTGCCGTAATCGAGGATTTTAGCGACCGGCGGCTCAGCGTTGGGCGAAATCTCGACAAGATCGAGCCCGACGGCAAAAGCCCGTGCAATGGCGTCGCGGGTGCTTAAAACCCCCTGCATCTCACCATGCTGGTCGATAAGACGAACCTGCGGAATTCTGATTTCATCGTTAACCCGGGGTCCCTCGCGTGAAGGCGGGGTGGGTGGCGCTGGCGGTCTGGCTATGGAAGTCTCCTGTGACGGTTACGTGTCATCGGCTTAGTCGAAAATGGTCAATAAAAGCAATCGTGCCCTAGCGCAAATCAGGGGGTGTCGCTTCGGCCTTGAGCAACGCCACGGCCTCATCCAGCGGCAAAACCTCCTGCGCCGCCCCTCCAAGCCTGCGGATCGCAACAGTCCGCTCCTCGGCCTCCTTACGCCCCACGACGAGGATATTGGGCACATGGTGCAAACTATGCTCGCGGATCTTCGCCTGAATCTTCTGGTTGGACACATCGCACTCAACCGCGATCCCCGCCGCCACCAGCGTTGCGGTCACTTCCTCGGCATAACCATCCGCGTCGGATACAATCGTCGCGACGACAGCCTGCGTCGGCGCCAACCAAAGCGGGAAGCGCCCGGCGTATTGCTCGATGAGAATCCCAAGGAACCGCTCGAAGCTCCCGATAATCGCCCGGTGCAGCATAACCGGCCGCGACCGTCCCGACTCGGCGGTGACATATTCGGCATCAAGTCGTTCCGGCAGCACAAAATCCACCTGCAACGTGCCGCACTGCCAGTCGCGCCCAATCGCATCGCGCAGCACGAATTCGAGCTTCGGCCCGTAGAACGCCCCCTCGCCTGGATTAAGCTGGTAGGACACCCCCGCCGTCGCACAGGCCGCCTTAAGTGCCCCTTCGGCGCGGTCCCAAACCTCGTCCGACCCGGCCCGCTCATCGGGCCTGTCGGAGAATTTGACCGCGAAACTCTCAAAGCCAAAGTCCTTATAAACCGACTCCAGCAGCGCAACGAAGCGCACCGTCTCCGGCGCGATCTGGTCCTCGGTGCAGAAAATATGCGCGTCATCCTGCGTAAATGCCCGCACCCGCATAATCCCATGCAGCGCCCCGGACGGCTCGTAGCGATGGCACGCGCCAAACTCCGCCATACGCATCGGCAACTGCCGGTAAGAGCGCAGCCCGTGCTTAAAGATCTGCACATGGCACGGGCAGTTCATCGGCTTGAGCGCAAGTGTCGCTTCCTCGTCCACTACCTCGGCGATGAACATATTCTTGCGATACTTGTCCCAGTGCCCGGATTTCTCCCAGAGCTTGCGGTCCACGAGTTGCGGCGTACGCACCTCCTCATAGCCCGAAGCCTCCAGCCGCCGCCGGATATACGCCTCGACGGTGCGGTACAGCTTCCAGCCCTTCTGGTGCCAGAAAATCGAGCCAACGGCCTCTTCCTGAATGTGGAAAAGGTCCATCTCCTTACCCAACCGCCGATGATCGCGCCGCTCAGCCTCTTCGAGCTGGTGCAGATACGCGTCCAGCTCCTTCTGGTCGCGCCAGGCGGTGCCATAAATGCGGCTCAACATCGGATTGCGATGATCCCCGCGCCAATACGCGCCCGCTGTCTTCATCAGCTTGAACGCGGTGCCAACATCCCCGGTGGTGCGCAAATGGGGCCCCCGGCAAAGGTCGAGCCACTCGCCCTGGCGATAAATCGTAATCGTCTGATCGGCGGGCAAATCGCGGATCAACTCCGCCTTAAACCGCTCGCCCTTGCCCTCGAATAGCGCAATGGCATCCTCGCGCGACAGCACTTCGCGCGTAAACGGCGCATTGGCGGCGATGATTTCGCGCATCTTCGCCTCGATAGCGGGCAGATCGTCGGGCGTAAATGGCACATCGCGTGCGAAATCGTAGTAGAACCCGTTCTCGATCGACGGCCCAATGGTCACCTGCGTCCCCGGATAGAGCGCCTGCACAGCCTCGGCCAGCACATGCGCGGTATCGTGCCGGATCAGCTCCAGCGCCTGCGAATCCTTGCGCGTGATGAACTTAACGCCCGCATCGGCGCTGATTTCGCGTGAAATATCAAGCTCAACCCCGTCCACCTCCATCGCGAGCGCCGCGCGCGCCAGCCCCGGCCCAATGGCGGCGGCAATCTGCGTTCCCGTCACCGCGCCGTCGAATTGGCGGACAGAACCATCGGGCAAGGTAATTGCGGGCATATACATCTCTCAGAAGTTACAGAATACGTCGCCGTGTTATGGCAGGGAGGCCGCCCCTTGCGCAACCAGCACCGCCGCAAGCCGGTCCTACATCAACAGCTCGGCATATACATCGAGCACCGCCTGCTGCATCGCGGACACGGAATAATCGCTTACC
>DAOMCN010000071.1:0-8185 GCA_035427885.1 Acidocella sp.
GGGGCAGATTTTTCGCCACATGCAACAGACGTGAATGCCGATCTGAGCGTCACGGAGGGGCGGGTTGCGCTCTCTGGCCCGCTTACCGCGTTGGGGCTCGGCGCGCTGTGGCCGCGGGCCGTTCGCGCCGCGCGCAAGGCGGCGGGTGGGGCGCTGGTGATTGATATTGCCGGGGCTTCTGTTTTGGATACGTCCGGGGCGGCGCTGCTGCTCGCAATGGAGGCGAGCCACGGCGGCGTGGTCACGCTGTACGGCGCGGATGATCGGATCAACGGGTTGCTGGCGCAGCTGCGCGCGGCGCTGCCGGACCCACAGGCATCTTCACCGAAGGCGGAAAGGGCGCCCGTACCTGGGCTGTTCGACGGGATTCGAGTGAGAATTACCTTCTTTGGCGAAATGATTCTGGCGGCGGTGGGGCTGCCTGTGAATTTGCGGCTGCTGCGCGGCGCGGATTTTGCCCGGATTACGGACCGCGCCGGACTGCAGGCGCTTCCGCTGGTGTTGTTGTTGGGGTTTCTTATAGGCATGATCCTGGCGTTCCAGTCGGCGGTTCCGATGCGCCAGTTTGGTGCGGATTTGTATGTCGCCAATCTGGTTGCGATTTCGCTGTTTCGCGAGCTTGGGCCGCTGCTGGTCGCGATGATCCTGGCCGGGCGGACAGGCTCGGCCTTTGCCGCCGAACTGGGCACCATGCAGGTGAACGAGGAAATTGCAGCCCTCACAACGATGGGGATCGATCCCGCGACCATGCTGGTGCTGCCGCGCATGGCGGCGGCGATGCTGGTCATGCCGGGGCTGACCGTGGCGATGGATGTGGCCGGGTTGCTTGGCATGGGGTTGGTGCTGATGTTGTTTGGCTTCCCGCCGTCGGCGATTGTGGCGCAGATTACGTCCTCTTCCGGGCCGTCCGACCTGTTGCTTGGCATGGGCAAAGGGATGGTGTTTGCCGGGGCGGTGGCGCTGATCGGCTGCCGGGCGGGACTGACCGCCGGTAGCGGGCCGCGTGCCGTGGGCGAGGCGGCGACGGCGGCGGTGGTCGGCGGGATTGTGACCACGGTGGCACTGGACGGGATTTTTGCCGTGATCACATACCGGCTAGGGCTGTGATGCCGATCATCACCGTGCAGGGCGCAACCCAGGTTTTCAGCGGGCGCACGATTTTCAAGGATGTCAGCTTCAACGTCGAGGCCGGAGAGGTGTTCGTGATCCTCGGCGGGTCCGGCTGTGGAAAATCCACGCTGATGAAGCAGATGATCGGGCTACTCACGCCAACGGCGGGCGAAATCACCATCGAGGGGCATAGCGTGCGCAGCGAGATTGACGCGGTGCGGCGGTGCATCGGCGTCATGTTCCAATCTGGCGCCCTGCTGGGCTCGATGAACTTGCTCGATAATGTCGCGCTACCGCTATCGGTGTTTACGGATTTGCCGCCCTCGGCGCGGATCGAGATTGCGCGGATCAAGCTGGCGCTGGTCGGGCTGGGAGATGCGGCGCTGCGGTTGCCCTCCGAGATCTCGGGCGGGATGGTCAAGCGCGCCGCCATTGCCCGGGCGTTAGCGCTGGACCCGCCGGTGCTGTTGCTTGACGAGCCCTCCGCCGGGTTGGATCCTGTAACCTCCGCCGGGCTGGACCATCTGATCTTGCAACTGCGCGCGGCGCTGGGAACAACGTTCGTGGTGGTGACGCATGAGCTGGCCTCGATCATGGCCATTGCCGACCGCTGCGCCATGCTGGACGCCAAGGCGCAGGGGCTGATTGCGCTTGGAAGCCCGGCAGAACTGGCGCAGAACGCGACCCAGCCGATGGTTCGGGCCTTTTTTCACCGGGAAATGCTGTAATGAGCTCAATATCTGCGGGGTTTCGGGTTGGCCTGTTTGTTCTTGCCGGTATCCTCGGCTTGCTCGCCTTGGTGTTGTTCCTCTCGGGTGCGGAGCTGCATCCGGGGCTGAAGTATGAAACCTATTTTCAGGAATCCGTTGAAGGGCTTGATGTCGGCACGGCGGTCAAGTTCCGGGGCGTGACCATAGGCCAGGTAACAGATGTCGGGCTGGTGTCGGCGGAATATCCGCCCGCGAGCGTGGCGGAGGGGAACCAAAAAGTTTATCAGCAGGTGGTGGTGCGCTTTCGCGTTGATCCTCGTAAAATCCGCGAGACGGGGAACATCCAGAATGCCATCGCCAATGGCTTGCGTGTGCAGATCGAACCGCAGGGGATTACAGGCCTGTCTTATGTGGATCTGAGCTTCGTCAACCCGCAGACCTATCCGGCGCAGAGCGTGCCCTGGACGCCTGACAGCACCCTCATCCCCTCCATGCCCAGTACGCTCACCCAGGTGCAGGATGCGGTCGAGCGGATCATGTCCTCGCTCAGCAAGGCCGATCTGGGCAAAATGGCCACCCAGGTCAGCTCTCTGATCGACACGCTCAATAAGGAGGTTACGACAGGAGATGCGCATCAGGCGATCGCTCAAGCCAATGCGCTGCTGACAAGCCTGAATACCGCCGTGACGCGCAGCGACCTGCCGGGGACGACGGCGAGCATCCGTACCCTCGCGAGCGGGCCGCAAACGGTCCAGATCATTAGCCAACTCGACCAGACCACCGCGCAACTGGCCAAGATCAGCAGCCAGTTGCCCGCCTTGGTGGCGGCGTCCCAGGCGACGATCAATCAGGCTAATGAGACGACCTCGGATCTACAGGCGCAACTCCTGCCGATTTTGCAGGACATGAAGACCACTACAAATAATTTGCGCGACCTTTCCGCAGAGCTTTCCGCCAACCCCGCCCAGGCGATATTGGGTGCCGCCCCACCGCCGGAAGGAGCCAAATAATGCGCCGCCGCCTTGTTCTGACCGCGCCGCTGGCGCTTTCCGCCTGCGCGTCGCTGCTGCCCGCGCAGAAATACGTCACGCGCACCGACTGGCCATTGGAACCCGCCCCGCCCGCCGCGATGCCGGGTAATCGGGCGGGGAAGGTGTTGCTGGTGCGGGCCATTACCGCCGCGCCGGGACTGGATGCGCGCGGGGTGCAGAGTCTTGCGCCGGATGGTAGCCTGAAGACGGACTATTATAATCTCTGGGCGGTAGATCCGGCGGATGCGGTAACCCAGGCGTTGCTGGCCTGGACGCAGGCTAGCGGGGTGTTTTCGGCGGTGGCGACCCCGGGGAGCCGGTTGACGCCGTCGTTGATCCTGGAGGGGCAGCTGACCGAGCTGGTGGCAGATCTGGGCCAGGGGCAGGCGCGGGCGGTGTTGACGCTGGTGGTGATCAAGGCCGCGGGGGCGATGGGCGTTGCCATGCCGCTGACGCAAGTGCGCCTGAGTGGCACGGCACCGCTACAGGGTTCCGATCCCGCGGCGGAGGTGGCGGCGCAGCGTGCTGCGCTGGCTGACGTGCTGAAACAGGCGATGGCGCTGCTGAAGCGTTTCGCCTGAAAGCAAGCATGGACGAATCGCTTGGCGACCCGTCCCCGTTTGCTTTTGAGCGTGTTGCGATTCAGGCGATGGGGTTGTTGGGGAAGGCGAGTTCTTGGCGTGCGCGCCATTCCGGGGTGACGTAATTCACGATCAACGAGCGTCGTACGCCGGTGATCGGGCGTTTACGAAAGCCGTGCCAGGTCGTGTTGCCGGGAATGAAGATCAGGCCGCGATTGCGTTCGCAGGGGGCACTGCCGACCCAGGTGTCGGGCGAGGAATAGACATCTGTGCCCCAGTCCTCACCCTCCGGCGGATCAGCGAGGTAGATCAGCATGGTGAAGAATTTCGCGCCGATATCGGTATGCGGCTCAAGCCAGAAACCGTCGGTGTCGAGGCAGTATTCGATGCGCAGCGAGCTGCCTTTGAGGCCCACGTTACAGAGGTTTTGCAGCTTGGCAACGGTTTGCGCGCTTTGCAGGGCGCTCGCGAGGTCGCGGCATACAGGGTAGCGGGCCTGCATGTCGGAGTCGAAGAACAGGCGCGTGCTGTTATGGGTCTCGCGGCGGCCTTGCGTGTCTTTGATGGTCGGGGGGGTAACATTGATTGCGTCGATGGCGTCGCAATCGGCCTCGGGCAGGATATTGTTCAGGAGCCAGTGCGCATAGGGCGCGTCCGCGCGTCGGCTGGTGGCCAAGCTGGTGAGGAATTGCGCGGCGATCTGGGTGTGTTCAGACATAAGAAAGCGCCTTTTTGGCCTTGGCCGAGATTTTGTGGCGCATGATCTCACGCTGTGCAGCGAAGCTATTCGCCATCCAGTTGACCATGACGTAGCGCCGCACGCCGACGAAGGGCTCGTGCCCGTGGAAGGAGCAATCCGAACGGCGGAAGGCGGCGAGGGTGCCAAGAAGCGGCGGAATTTCGACTAGGGCATCGTTGAGATCATCCGCCTTGCGCAGGAGGCGCAGTCGCCCGCCGCTGCTCTCCCAGCCTTCGTTGAAATAAAGTAAGACAGTGACGAGCTTGGCCTCCGAGTCGGTATGGATGCGACCGTCTTTCTCCTGGCAGCGGCCGCGCACGGTGATCATGGTTGGTCGACCGGCCAGATCGATGCCGAATTTCTCACCGAAAGCCGCTGCGACTTCGGGACTGCGTAATTCCTCGATCATCGCGCCGAAACGCGGGCCATAGGTCGTTGCCTCCAGCGGCATCAAGCCGGGGTAATCAATCTCGGGAAAATCCTCGCGGACGGCCGTTGCATCGTCTGGCCGGATGAAATCGTCGATAGTGAGGAACTTGAACGGTTCCTCTGTCAGCGCGGTCTGCCGGAAAGCCTCGAGGTTAAGTATGGTCATGGGGTTTTTTCCGATCCTGGTAACACGCATCCGATAGCAAATCGGCGCGTGGGCCGAATTGATGTGGATCAAAGGCACATTCGGGCCAGGACGCTGCGGGTTTGCGGGGAATCTCTTGGAACAGCCAAATCTTCACCAAATATTAAGAAATGGCCGCGCATAAGCAGTAATCTTCCAGAGATTATTCCTTTTCACAGGGCGCTTTGATATGGGACAAATTCAAAACACGGAGCGGCAAGACGGTTATCCGGGGCGTCTTCCTGAATCGGCGCTGGCTGAGCGCCGCACGGCGCCACGCGTGCCAGTCATTAAGAGCGCAAAGGTTATGCTTGGAGCCGGCTACGAGCATGGGGCGTATAATTGTCTTGTACTCGATGAATCCGCCACGGGCGTGCTGGTTGATATGGGCATGGTAGTCAACCTGCCCGAGGAGGTTACTGTGCAGTTGCAAGGCGGGGGTACTTACCTTGCGCGGCGTCGCTGGGCGGTTGGCAGCAAGGCGGGGCTGGAATTTATTGGTGGGCAGAGGATTACCAGCGATGTCGCCTTGCGGATGGCCAAGATTGCCGATGTGCTGAACATTCAAGGTGTTGTGCCCGCGGTGGCGACCCTGCGCGCGGCGCGGTTTTTCGATAATGCGGAGTTGCGGCGCGCGGCCGAGCAGGCGGAAGCGGCGCAGCTTCGGCTTGAGGCAATGCTCAACGGGCGGGAAGTGATTTAAGCTTAAAGACCGCGTCACCGTTATACTGACGCCAGAGCTGGTAATGCTGGATGAGGCTGGCGTTTAACTCTGCATAGACGGCGGGGTTGAACGCCGCCCGGTTGGTGGGGGCGGGCAGGCGGCGGACAATGTAATCAGGTCGTGTTGTCAGGATTCGCGCGACCTCGGCGGCGGCATCCACTCCGGCGATGGCAGGTAGGAAATTGCCAGTCAGTTCCGAGGGCAGTACATAGCGCGTTGGCAGAGGTTCATCCGCCAGGGCGTACAGGATCGGCTGGCCGTCAAACACATAGAGACTGCCGGGCTGGGACTTTAAATCTGCGCCCATGCGGGCAGGGATGTCCGGCCCTGAAGCGTCGCGTAGAGCGATCTGCGCCGCCCAGCCGGGCAGCGCCAGAGCGACCAGGATAAAGCTCGTGCGTAGCGCCGGGCCGGGGGCGAGGCGGGCGAACCAGACACCAAGGATGACGCAGAGCACCGGCAGAATTTGCAGGAAATAATGGTCGTAGAAGGATTTGGCGGAGGCCACGCCGACGCAGCCGCAGAGAAGCCAGAGGGCGAGGAAGATGTCCTCGCGCCGCCGGCGAATAAGCGCCCAGGCAATGAGCGCCAGGCCTGCGACCCAGAGCGGCCCCCAGCGCCAGAGTTCCGTCCTGACGGCATAGTCGAGCGAGGCCGCGCTGAAGGGCGCGTTCACACGGCGCAGGTTCGAGACGACGCTGGTGGCCCACCACAGGCCAAGATGCCCGGACAGGGCATAGAGTGCTATGGTCGCGATGAGGGGGAGGGCGGCGCCGGTGAGGGCAGCGGCAGTGGTGGTTAAGCGGCGCTGACGCGCGAGAAGGAGGAGGGCCAGAGCCGGCGCCTCAAACAACGCGACGTATTTGACCATGAAGGCGAGGCCGAGCAGCAACCCGGCAAGGAATGCAGGTGTGCCGCCCAGTGCCGCCAGCATGGCCAGGGCCGTGAATGTCGCCATGAAGAGTTCGGTGTTGGCGGCGAGGCCGTCATTGCTCAGCGCGCACAAAATGAGCGCGAAGCCCGCAACCCATGCGGCGGGACGCTGGCCTGTCAGTCGTTCGGCGATAAGGAAGGTGGCAAAGCCGAGCAGGCCGACAAAGACAACGCTGGCAAGGCGCATAGCGAGGACATGCGCTCCAAAAACCATCTGGAAGAGGGCGAAGATGGCGTAGATTCCGAGCGGTTTATTGTCCCAGATGGTGGTGTAGGGCAGATGTCCGTGGCGCCATTGCTGCGCCATCAGGAAATACAGGCTCTCGTCCCAGTCCAGTACCGAGCGCGACAACACCGTCACGCGGCTCAGCAGGGCGGCGCCAAGAAATATGGCGGCAACGGCAGGGCCGCGGAGATAAGGTCTGGTCACGAACGGTCTACAGGTTTGAAGTTGAACACATCAATGTGGTTTAACCTCAAAACGCCGCTAAGTCTCGCGCCAAAAAAACGCGAGTCTGCCTACAATCTGGTATATACGATCTCCGGCACAGCCGTCTTACCCGGCAATGATCTCGCGGCGGGGACGTTGCTTTGGAGAAACTCCAAAACGACGTGGTTGAACGCGCCGGAATGTTCCCAAAACATCATGCGCCCCCCAAAGACAACATATTTACTCTCCGGCAGGATATGCGTGAGAAAGGACACGGCGGCATGCGAGGCGCTTTGCGCAACGATAAATAGGGTCGGGCGCTCGTGCGCGACGGCGATGGCGCTGTGGGTCTGGTCGGCGAACATGGCCGAGGCGAAGAGCTGGGCCGCGACTACCGGGTTGGTTCTGAGCGAACGCTCAAGGAAATGGCTTAGCTCCTCGGCGGCCAGGCAGCGTTGCACCATATCCGTCTCCAGGCACCGGCGCACGAAACTTGCCTGGCCACGGGCGTCGCGCAGGAACAACGTATGGATGGCAGAGAGGCTCTCCAAGCTGCCCTCGCGCCAGGTGCCTGGGGTGGTGGAGAGCGGTTTGGGCGGCATGTCGATGACGATATTGGCGGCAACCGAGGCCGGGCCGTTCAGGGTGATAAATCCCCAAGCGGCAAACGCGCCGGTACCCCAGCCGATCAGGACGGGATGATGGACATTTAGCGCTTCCAGTAGCGCGGACAGGTCATAGGCATGGGTAAGGTAATCGTTACCTTCAAGGGTAAAACTGGATTCGCCCTGGCTACGTGGATCGTAGGCGATAACCCGATAATTCGTCGAAAAAAGGTCGATCTGGTGTTCAAACGCTTCTTTCGTGAAAGTCCAGTGTGGGATAAAAACAATCGTCTGACCGGCGCCCTGGTCGATATATGCCAGCTCTACGCCCGGCGCGATGCTCATCCGCTGGGAGTCGCCAGAAGAAATGGATGGAGGAACTGGACTTTGGGTCATGGAGGGAAGCCTTTTTGAACCTGAACGTGCAGGGCGAACGCTAAACTTGCCGGATGTTAAGGCGGAGTTTAGCTCGTGGCAGCCCGCTGAGAGCATTTCTTAAAGCTTAAAAAAAATTGAAAAATGGTCATTCTCATCGTCCGTGTGGCGTTGGGTTATGGGCTGGCCGCGCGCGGCGGCGGCGGCTACAAGCGGGGCTGTGCCGGGCGCGTGGTCGGGCCGCGAGATGTGGGGGATGCATGAAGGTTTTTGCTTTGGGTTTGGCTGTGGTGTTGGGGCTGGCGGGGCAGGCGCGCGCCCAGAATGACGACCC
>DAOMCN010000071.1:8196-8498 GCA_035427885.1 Acidocella sp.
AGCAACTCAGGATCGTCGGCGATGACGGCAAGAGCCATGTGTTTACTGTGGAACTGGCGCAGACCATCCAGCAGCAGGATACCGGGTTGATGTTCCGCACCGCTGTGCCCGCCAACACGGGGATGCTGTTTCCCTGGACGCAGCCGCAGGTCTCGGAAATGTGGATGAAAAATACAATCGTGCCGCTGGATATGGTGTTCATTGGTGCGGATGGCATGGTCAAGGCGATTGCTGAAGATACCGTGCCCTTCAGCCTGCGCACGATCTCGGGTGGGGTGCCGGTGCTGGCAACGCTGGAATTG
>DAOMCN010000072.1:0-8424 GCA_035427885.1 Acidocella sp.
AGCGGCAACAGAAACAATAGCCCGGCGACAAAGCTCAAACCCAGGCTGGCAACCGGCACGCCCGCGCGTGAGAGTCGCGCGAGATGCCTGCTCGCTAGCCCCGCATCCGCGGTGGCGAAAACCACCCGCGCCGCGGTAGTGCTATATATAATGCCAGTGCCGCCCGGCGAAATGGCCGCGTCCGCATAGAGCGTAACGGCGAGCCAGGTCAGCCCAAGCCCCGAGGCAATCCCCGCGAACGGGCCGGAAATGCCGGGAAAGCTGAGATGCGCCCAGCCCTGGCCAAGGCTGGTTTCCGGCAGCGCGCCGATAAAGGCGAGTTGCAGCCCGCCATAGAGCAGCATGCAGAGCAACACTGAGCCTAGGATGGCAAACGGCAAATTGCGCGCCGGATTGGCAGATTCGCCCGCGAGTTCAACCGCCTGGCGGACCCCGAGATAGGTAAACACAATCCCCGACCCCGACACAGCGGCAAAAACCCCGCCGATACCCGCAGGCGCAAATCCGGCCTGGGTAAAATTCCGCGTATGAAAATGTACGGCCATAAGCGTGAAGACCGTCAGCGCCGGCACCAGAAGCTTCCACCAGGTGATGGCGTTGTTGAGCGCCAGCACAAGCCGTATGGCGAGCAGATTGACGACCAGAAACAACGCCATCAGCCCGATTGCAACGACCAACCCCTTGCCCGTCAGCACGCCGGTCGCGGGGACGACGAGTCCGGGGAAAAAATGGTCTCCATATGCGGCAATAGACACCGCCTCGACCGGCGCAACGGCGACATACGCCAGAAAGTTGATCCAGCTCATAATCTGCGCCGCAAACGTACCGAAGCAGAGCTTGGGAAACAAGATAACCGCCCCCGGATGCGGAAACAGCGTCGAGAGTTCAGCATAGACAAACGCCAGCAGCAAAACGGCGACACCGCCAATGCCCCATGAGAAAATCGCCGCAGGACCGGCGATCTTGGCGGCGTTGAGCGCGGCAAAGAGCCAGCCAGAACCGATCATCCCGCCAAGGCTGGCAAAAAGCAGGCCCAGCCTGTTGGCATCGCGTCTCAAACCATGATTGGACATGCGGGCTCCTGGATGGGGTGACAGCGGCGGCGGCGATGCTAGTTTGACGTCAGTAGATTAGCGCCTACATCGTCTAGCAGCGCAGGAGCAAATTTTTTGATGCACGAGACACGTATGGTTTGCCAGCCGGAAGGCCTTACCCAGGGCGTTGAGGCGCTTCCTTCCTGGAATTTGAACGACCTCTACGCATCCTCCGGCGATCCCCGGATCGAAGCGGACCTCCAGGCGGCGCTGTCCGAGGCGGCGGCGTTCGAGGTGCAATACCAGGGCAAGCTCGTGGCCTTACCCGGCGCGGATCTGGCGGTGGCGGTGCGGGCCTACGAGCGCCTGCAAGAATCTCTGGGCCGCGTGATGTCCTACGCGCAACTCCTCTTCAGCGCGGATTCGACCGCCCCCTCGCACGGCCAGTTCTACCAGACGATGTCCGAGCGCGTGACCGTGATCAGCACCCACCTGCTCTTTTTCACCCTGGAGCTGAACCGCCTGGACGAGGCGGCGCTGGCGGCGCAGATGCAAACCCCGGAGCTGGCCCGCTACGCCCCCTGGTTCCGCGATTCCCGCGTCTTCCTGCCGCACCAACTCCCCGACGAGATGGAAAAACTTCTGCACGAGAAGGACGTGACCGGTCACGCCGCCTGGAGCCGCCTGTTCGACGAGACAACGGCAGGAATGAAGCTGACAGTGCGCGGCGAAGAACTCTCCCTCTCAGCGGCCCTGAACAAACTCTCCGACCGCGACCGCCCAACCCGCGAAGCCGCAGGCAAAGCGGTAGGCGAGGCGATGGCCCATCATGAAAAACTCTTCTCGCTGATCACGAACACCTTGGCCAAGGACAAGGAGATCGACGACCAATGGCGCCACTACCCCGCCCCCGCCTCCTTCCGCAACCGCGCCAACATGGTCGAGGACGAGGTGGTGGAAGCCCTAAGCGCCGCCGTAAAAGCCTCGTATGGCCGGCTGTCGCACCGCTATTACAGCATGAAGGCAAAATGGCTCGGCCTGGACAGGCTGGAATACTGGGACCGCAACGCCCCACTGCCCGGCGATGAGGACCGCGCTATCCCCTGGCCCGAGGCCAAAGCCCGCGTGTTGGAAGCCTACGGCCGCTTTAACCCCCTGCTGGCCGAGACGATCCAGCCCTTCTTCGAGAAAAACTGGATCGACGCCGCCCTGCGCCCCGGCAAATCCGGCGGCGCCTTCGCCCACCCGGCCGTCCCCTCAGCCCACCCCTACGTGCTGCTGAACTACCACGGCCGCACGCGCGATGTGATGACCCTGGCCCATGAACTCGGCCACGGCGTGCACCAGGTCCTCGCCGCCCAACAGGGTTACCTGATGTCGGGTACCCCGCTGACCCTGGCCGAAACCGCAAGCGTCTTCGGTGAAATGCTGACCTTCCGCTCCCTGCTGGACGCCCAGACCGACCCCGCTCGCCGCCGCCTGATGCTGGCGCAGAAGGTGGAGGATATGCTCAACACCGTGGTGCGCCAGATCGCCTTCTACCAGTTTGAGTTGCGCGTCCACGCCGAGCGCCGGAGCGGCGAACTCCTGCCCGAGCGCATCGGCGAGATCTGGCTGGACGTGCAGCGCGAGAGCCTTGGCCCCGCCTTCCATTTCAACGACGAATACCGCCTGTTCTGGGCCTATGTGCCGCATTTCATCCATTCGCCGTTTTACGTCTACGCCTATGCCTTCGGTGATTGCCTGGTGAACGCGCTCTACGCGGTTTACCAGGAGAGCGTGGACAAGGCCGATTTCGCGGAGAAATACACCGCCATGCTCAAAGCCGGTGGCACCTTGCGCCACAAAGAGTTGCTCGCCCCCTTCGGCCTGGACGCAAGCCAGCCGGATTTCTGGACCAAGGGCCTGGACGTGATTTCCGCCTTCATCGACGAACTGGAAGCATAATGGCCGAACGTGAAGGCAGTATTTTTGGCGAAATGCGCCGCATGGCGCGTACCTCGGGCGCGGTCGGCGGGATCGCCGCGCGCATCGCGGGGGAGCGCGTGTTCGGCATCAAGACGGATCAGGCGCGCCACGCCGAGGATCTGAAACAAGTCCTGGGCGGCCTGAAAGGCCCGATGATGAAGGTGGCGCAATTCCTCTCCACCGTGCCTGACGCGCTCCCCCCCGAATACGCGGCGCAGCTTGCGGAGTTGCAATCCAACGCCCCGCCGATGGGCTGGCCCTTCGTGCGTCGTCGCATGGCGGGCGAGCTTGGCCCCGATTGGGAGAAGAAATTCGCCACCTTCGGCCATGAGGCGGCGGCGGCGGCGAGCTTGGGCCAGGTCCACAAAGCCCGCCTGTATGACGGCCGCGATGTCGCCTGCAAGCTGCAATACCCGGACATGCCGAGCGTGGTCGAAGCCGATCTGCGCCAGGTGAAGCTGGCGATGGCGGTGTACCGCCGGATGGACAATGCCATCATCCAGGACGACATTTACGTCGAGTTGTCCGAGCGCCTGCGCGAGGAGCTGGATTACACGCGCGAGGCTGCGCAGATGCGCCTCTACCGCACGATGCTGGCTGGCGTTGCGGATGTGAACGTCCCCGAGCCGGTGGAAGGTTTCTGCACCACCCGCCTGCTGACAATGAACTGGCTGAACGGCGTCGGGCTGAAAACCTGGCTGGAGTCCGACCCGAGCGAAGAACAGCGTAACGCCCTGGCGACGGCCCTGTTCCGCGCCTGGTACATTCCGTTCTACCGTTACGGCGTGATCCACGGCGACCCGCATCTGGGCAACTATCAGGTCAGCGCGGAGGGCGGCCTAAACCTGCTCGATTACGGCTCGATCCGCGTTTTCCCGCCGAAATTCGTCGGCGGCGTGCTAGAACTCTACGCCGCCGTACGCGATGATGACGCCGCCCGCGCCCGCCATGCTTATGAAATCTGGGGTTTTTCCGGTATCACGGACGAGCAGATCGCCGTGCTGAACGACTGGGCGAAGTTCCTCTACCAACCGCTGATTGAGGACCGCATCCGCCCGATCCAGGAAGATGACGACACCCAGTTCGGCCGTGAAGTAGCACAAAAAGTTCACGCCGGCCTGCAGCGTACCGGCGGTGTACGCCCGCCGCGTGAATTTGTCCTGATGGACCGCTCCGCGATCGGCCTCGGCAGCGTGTTTATGCGCCTGAAGGCGAGGTTGAACTGGAGCCGTCTGTTCCATGAAACCGTGGCGGATTTCGACCCGGTGGCGCTGGGCGCGCGCCAGGAGGAGGCGCTTCGGATCGCGGGCGTACCTTTGGCGAAATGAGCCGCCGGGAATGAGCCGTCAGCGCGGCGCTCTTGAATATTTTTGCGCGCTGCATCATGTTGTTCTCTTAATGATTAAGATTAAGGGATGAGGCTAATGCGTCTTGCGGTACTGAGAGAACGCCGTCCTGGTGAGGCTCGCGTTGCGGCGACCCCGGACACGGTGAAGAAACTTTTTGGCCTGGGCCTGAGCGTCGCGGTGGAAACCGGTGCCGGTCTCACGGCGTCAATCTCCGACGAAGAGTTCGCGGCAGCCGGTGCTGAAATCGTGCCGGACGCGGCGGCGGCACTGAAGGGCGCCGGGATTCTCTTCGCCGTGCAGGCCCCGGAAGCCGAGGTCCTCGCCCAGCTCGCGCCGGGGACGCTGCTGATCTGTACGATGAACACCTTCGCCGACCCCGCCCTGGTCCCCGCCCTGGCGGCGGCGAAGATCGACGGCGTGGCGATGGAGATGATGCCGCGCATCACCCGCGCGCAGAGCATGGACGTGCTGTCCAGCCAGGCTAACTTGTCGGGCTACCGCGCTGTAATCGAGGCAGCGGGCGCCTTCGCCCGTGGTTTCCCGATGATGATGACCGCCGCGGGCACCGTCCCGCCGGCCCGCGTCCTGGTGATTGGCGCAGGCGTCGCCGGCCTGCAGGCGATCGCGACCGCGCGCCGCCTGGGCGGCATCGTCTCGGGCACGGACGTGCGTCCGGCGGCGAAGGACGAGATCAAGTCTTTGGGGGCGATCTATGTCGGCGTCGAGGACGAAGAAACCGCCAAGCAGACCGGCGCCTACGCCACCCAGATGTCCGACGCCTTCCGCCAGAAACAGGCGGAGCTGATGGCAACGACCGTGGCCAAGAACGACATCATCATCTGCACCGCCCTGGTGCAGGGGCGTAAAGCCCCGGTCATCGTGACCGCCGAGATGGTTGCCTCGATGCGTCCAGGCAGCATCATCATCGATCTGGCCGCTGATTCAGGCGGCAATTGTGCGGCCACCGTCCCCGGCGAGACCATCGTGACCGAGAATGGCGTGACCATCATCGGGCACCGCAACTGGCCCTCGCGCATCGCGGTGGCAACGAGCGCGCTCTACGCCCGCAACCTGCTGACCTTCCTGACCACGTTCTGGGACAAAGAGACCAAAGCGCCCAAGCTGGTTGAGACGGACGACATCATCAAAGGCGTGCTGCTGACAAAGGGTGGGCAGATCGTCCACCCGAATTTTCAGCCCGCCGCCGCTTAAAGCAAGGGGATTAGAACCATGACACCAGCCGATTTGGCGGCCCAGGCCGCAGATCTCGCGCATCAGGCCTCCATCCTGGCGCAGAACTCCGCCGGGGTCGCCGCGATTGTGGCGCAGAACGCGGCGCCCGCAGCGCCTTTCGTGTACCTGTTCAGCATTTTTGTCCTCGCCATCTTCGTTGGCTATTACGTGGTCTGGAACGTCACCCCGGCGCTGCACTCGCCCTTGATGTCGGTAACAAACGCGATCTCCTCGGTGATCATCGTCGGCGCCATGCTGGCGGCCGGATTGCGCGGCAACACGGCGGCGCATGTCTTCGGCTTTCTCGCCGTCGTACTGGTCAGCATCAATATTTTCGGCGGCTTTGTGGTGACCAACCGCATGCTCTCGATGTTCCGTAAAAAATAAGGCGAACGCCATATGAGTCAGTCTCTCACCTCTTTTGCCTACCTGATCGCCGCCGTCCTGTTCATCCTGGCGCTACGCGGGCTCTCTCACCCCACGACCTCGCGCCGGGGTAACCAGATGGGCATCATCGGCATGACCATCGCCATTTTGGCGACGTTCCTGCACGGTGGCATGGCCTTCGGCAATGTGGCGTTGATCGTCCTTGGCGTCGCCATCGGCGGCGCCATCGGCACCGGCGCTGCTCTGCGCATCAAGATGACGGCGCTGCCCCAACTCGTCGCGGCATTCCACTCGCTGGTCGGTCTCGCGGCGGTCTTCGTCGCTGCCTCCGCCCTGAACGCGCCGCAGAGCTTCGGCATCGGTATGCCGCACCATATCCATCTGGAAAGCCTGATTGAAATGTCGCTCGGCTTGGCCATCGGCGCGGTGACCTTCACCGGTTCGCTGATCGCCTTCGCCAAGCTGCAAGCCCTGATGAGCGGCAAACCGATCCAGTTCCCCGGCCAGCATAAGCTGAACCTGGGTCTTGGGATTGTGCTCTTCGTGCTGGTCCTGGCCTTCATCGTCTCGGGCGGCAGCGACATCCTCTTTGCCCTGGTGGCGCTGGTGGCGCTTGCGCTTGGCTTCCTGCTTATCATCCCGATCGGCGGCGCGGACATGCCCGTCGTTGTCTCGATGCTGAACTCCTACTCCGGCTGGGCGGCTTCTGGTATCGGCTTCACCATCGGCAACCTGGCGCTGATCGTGACCGGCGCTCTGGTCGGCTCCTCGGGCGCGATTCTTTCCTACATCATGTGCAAAGGCATGAACCGCAGCATCTTCAACGTGCTCCTCGGCGGCTTCGGTAACGCGACAGGCGCCGCCGCCGCCGCCGGCGCGGACGGCGACCGCGCCGTGAAAATCGGCTCCGCCGACGACGCCGCCTTCATCATGAAGAACGCCTCGAAGGTAATCATCGTGCCGGGCTACGGCATGGCGGTGGCCCAGGCGCAGCACGCGCTGCGCGAATTGGCCGACATGCTGAAGAAAGACGACGTTGAAGTGAAATACGCGATCCACCCGGTCGCGGGCCGTATGCCGGGGCACATGAACGTGCTTCTAGCTGAAGCCAACGTCCCTTATGACGAGGTGTTCGAACTCGAACAGATCAATAACGAGTTCTCGACAGCGGACGTCGTGTACGTGATCGGCGCCAACGACGTGACCAACCCCGCCGCCAAAACCAACCCAGCCAGCCCGATCTTCGGCATGCCGATCCTGGAAGTGGACAAGGCCAAAACCGTCCTGTTCGTGAAACGCTCAATGGCGTCCGGTTATGCGGGAGTGGAGAACGAGCTGTTCTTCCGGCCTAACACCATGATGCTTTTTGGGGACGCTAAGAAGATGACCGAGGAGATCGTCCAGGCGCTTGGGCATTAGGGGTAGCGGTTCTTTTTTGAAAAAAAGAACCTGAAAACTTTTGCAATATTAAAAAGGCCCGGCGAATCTTGCCGGGCCTTTTTTAATTTGATCACTTTTTATTTCGGTATTTTTGCGTAATGAACCCGTACAATTTGGGGTGTGCCGCGCAATACTTTTTTACTAACAATACGTTAGAGTTTATCCTGAGGTAAATGTTTCACGTGAAACATTTTTCAACGACCAAATGATTAACCGGCCCATGCCCGCCGCCAAACCCCGGCGCGGTACGGATCGCCTCCTGCAAATACCGCCGTGCCCGATGCACCGCCTCAGACAGCGCCATGCCCTGCGCCAACCCGGTCGCAATGGCCGAAGCCAGGGTGCAGCCAGTGCCATGCGTGCTGGTGGTCCTGATCCTGGGCATCGAGATCTTCTCCACCCCCTCCGGCGTCACCAGATAATCGCTCAGCACCTCCGCCGTGCCATGCCCGCCCTTGATCAGCGCCGCCCTTGCCCCCATCGCCAGCAGCGCCCGCCCGGCGGCAACCTGCTCCGCCTCGGTGTCAACCGGCAGCCCCGTCAACTTGGCGGCCTCGGGCAGGTTCGGGGTCACGATCGCGGCAATGGACAAGAGCCGCTCAGACAACGCCCGGATCGCCCCATCCGGTAGCAACACCGCGCCAGAGGTGGCGACCATCACCGGATCAAGCACCATCGGCACCCCCGCCGGGAGACAAGCGGCAACGCCGCATATAATCTCCTCATTGGCCAACATCCCGAGCTTGATCGCGTCCGCGCCAATATCCCCGAGTACGGTCTCGATGGACAACCGCACAAACGCCGCGGGCAGCGGATGCACGCCAAAAACCCCCAACGTATTCTGCGCCGTCACCGCCGTAATCGCGGTACAGGCGTAGCCGCCTAGCGCCGAGATGGTCTTGATATCCGCCTCAATCCCCGCGCCGCCGCCCGAATCCGAGCCAGCAATGGTTAGAACCCGGAACATTATTCGGCGGCTTCGGCGCCGGCGGTGGCCTGGGCGATGGTACCGC
>DAOMCN010000073.1:0-8400 GCA_035427885.1 Acidocella sp.
GTTTTCCGCTCGGTGACCGATTCCTATACCGCCGCGCAGTCTAGCCTGAGCTACGCTGAGAGCAACGTCGGCGGCGATCTGCGCCTGGGCTATCGTTTCAACGATCACGTTCAGCAATCGTTCACCTACGCGCTGAGCGACCGTAACCTTTATAATATCCCCACCACCGTCACCAGCTATTACATTCAGAAAGAAGCGGGGAATTCGAGCTTGAGTCAGCTCAGCCAGACCTTGGCCTTCGATTATGTGGACGACGATCTGGCCCCGACTTCGGGCCTGCGCATTAACCTGACGACGGATTTCGCGGGCTTCGGCGGCACGGCCAAATATGTCCGGATTAGCCCGGATATCGCCTATTATATCCCGCTGGAGCGCATTTTGGGCTCCAAGGCCTGGGTGCTGAAACTTAGTGCCACCGCAGGCGATCTGATCCCGATCATGGGCTATCACGACCAGATCGTGGACCGATTCTTCCTCGGCGGCGATAATCTGCGCGGCTTCGCCGATGGCGGCGTCGGCCCGCATGACGCCCAGGGCGACAGCCTCGGGGGGCGCAGGATGTGGACCCAGTCAACCGAGCTGCATTTCCCGCTGCCGGTCTCGCCTGATATCGGCGTCGGCGGCTTTGCCTTCGTCGATATCGGCTCGTTGTTCAGCGTGACCCAGTTGAGCAATGCGAGCGGTGTGCTCCAGCCGATCACCCAAAGCTCTGCACCGCGTGTCGGCGCGGGCGTCGGCGTCTCCTGGAATACGCCTTTCGGCCTGATCAACCTATCTCTCGCGGCACCGATTGTGAAGCAGAAGCAAGATCAGGTTCAACAATTCCGAGTTTCTTTTGGTACGAGGTTCTAAATGACAATCACCATGCGTTTACGCCCCGCTCTGTTTGTTTTGGCTGCAGCGCTGGGAGCTCCCGCCGCTTATGCGCAGCCTTCGCCCGGTTACTTTATCCCGCCGAGCCATAACGCGGCTCCTGCCGCCCCGGCCCCGGCCCCGGCCCCGGCCCCGGCCCCGGCCCACGCCGCCGCTCCAGCGCAGCAGATGCCCCCAATCCCGCAACTGCCCGCCCTGGCTAAGGAAGCGCCGCCGCCGCAGGCGATCATCGGCGTGCTGAGTGTGCCGGAAGTGATGCAGAAATCCACGGCTGCTCAGGGCGTGCAGTCGGTTATCCAACAGCGTCAGGCTGAACTGGGCAAGCAGGCCCAGGCCGCGCGCGCGAAGATCGATGCGGAGCAGTCCAGCATCATGGCCGAGCGCGCCAAATTGACCGACGCCCAGCTTGAGACCAAGGAACAGGCGTTACGCGACGAAGTCGCCACCACTCAGCAGAAGTTCCAGGCGCGCAACCAGGCGATCCAGAACTCCGGACAGGCGGCGCTCGGCAAGATTGAAGCTGAGCTGATCGGCATTATCCGCCAGGAAGCGCAGGCGCACGGGATGAATCTGGTCCTGCACCGCGAGCAGGTAGCGTTGAACGTCAATGCGTTCGACATCACCGACGAGGTCACCGTCCAGCTCAACAAGCTGCTGCCTTCCGTGACAGTGCCGCCGAGCGTGGTGACGCCCGGCATGGCGGTTAACCCGCCGGCGGATAGCAGCTCACAGGCCTCCGGCCAGTAAGGCAGATATGGCTGAAATTGAAAAACCCGGTGACGCCCGCTTTTTCAGGCGCACCGGGCCGCATAGTCTGGAGACCATCGCCGCCCTGTTGGGTACGACGGCTTCTGAGCCTGCACGGATGATCTCCGGGGTCGCGCCGCTGCAATCGGCGGGGCCCGACGAGGTTAGCTTTCTCGACAATCGCCGCTACGCCGTAGCGCTCGATGCCACGAAGGCGGGCGCGGTCATCGTCCACCCGGATTTTGCCGCCCGTGTGCCTGAGGGTACGGTGGCGCTGGTCACGCCCGAGCCGTATGTCGGCTGGGCCAAGGTCTCGGCGCTGTTCTTTCCTTTCCCGCAGGCCAATCCCGGCATCCATCCCAGCGCCATCATCGACGCCTCGGCCGAGATCGCGCCCGGCGTCGAGATCGGTGCTGGCGTTGTCGTCGGCGCGCGGGTCATGATTGGGGCGGGTACGATCATCGGCGCGCTCTGCGCGATTGCCGAGGGCGTCATCATTGGCGAGGATTGCCGCATTCATGCGCAGGTCACGCTCTCGCACGCTGTTCTGGGCAACCGCGTCGTGCTTTATCCGGGCGCGCGCATCGGGCAGGACGGTTTTGGCTTCGCCATCAGCCGCGCCGGGTTTACCCCTGTGCCGCAGCTTGGCCGCGTTATGATCGGCGACGGTGTAGAAATTGGCGCGAATACTTGCATCGACCGTGGCTCGGCGCAGGATACCGTGATCGGGCCGGGCGTGCATATCGATAACCTCGTGCAGATCGGTCATAATGTGAACATCGGCGCGCATGCCGTCATCGTTGCGCAGGCGGGGGTCTCGGGCTCGACCCGGATCGGCCCGCAGGCGATGCTCGCGGCGCAGGCAGGCATTGCTGGGCATCTGAGCATCGGGCAGGGGGCGCGTATCGGGGCGCAGTCCGGGGTCATGACCGATATCGGCGCGGGCGAGGAAGTGTTAGGCTCACCTTCACAGAATTTGAAAGCCTACTTCCGGGAGGTGATCACGCTTCGTAAACTCGCCCAATCCGGGCGGAAACCCAACAAGGCAGGTGGCTGAAAAAGATGGACGACATGACGCAAAGTGACCTCCCACCGGTTGATGTGGCCCGCATTGAGACCAAGCAATTGCTCAAGATGATTCCGCATCGCTATCCGATGCTGCTGATCGACCGTCTGGTCGACGTGCGGCACGACCATTCCGCGATCGGGGTCAAGAATGTCTCCTCCAACGAGCAGTTCTTCCAGGGGCATTTTCCCGGCCATCCGGTCATGCCCGGCGTGTTAATTGTCGAGAGTATGGCGCAGACCGCCGCGGCGCTGGTGATTTCCACCCTCGGCCCCGATGCCGGTATCCCGATCGTCTATTTTATGTCGGTCGAGAACGCGAAATTCCGTAAGCCGGTGACGCCTGGCGATCAGCTCCGCCTTACCGTTACCAAGACCAAACGCCGGGGGAATATCTGGCGTTTCGACGGCGTGGCACGCGTCGAGGGTGTGGCGGTGGCGGAAGCCTCGATCACGGCGATGATCATGGACGAGGTCAAACCAACGTAAGTGCCGTGAAGTCAGGCCGTTATGCGGACATACTCGGTAACAATGATTGACTGGCGGTGGTGCGGACGCGCCACTACACAAAATGGCGACAACGAAAGTCTGATTAAAAGATGTTAACGACACTGCATGAATCGATTCACCCCAGCGCGATTGTCGCACCGGGTGCCTGCATTGGCGCTGGCGTCAAAATCGGCCCGTTTTGCACCGTCGGGCGGGATGTCGTCCTGGAGGACGGCGTGGAGCTGGTTTCCCATGTCGCCATCGACGGTAAGACGCGGCTGGGAGAAGGTGTCAAGCTCTTTCCCTTTTGTACTGTTGGCCTGGCGCCGCAGGATCTCAAATATAAAGGCGAGGAAACCGAGACGATTATCGGCGCGCGCACGCAGATCCGCGAACACGCTTCGATCCATCGCGGCACCGTCACCGGCACCGGCGTTACCCGGATCGGCGCGGATTGCCTGCTGATGGCAACGGTCCATGTTGCGCATGATTGCGATGTCGGCGATGGCGTCATCATGTCTAATAACGTTGTGCTTGGCGGGCATGTCGAGATTGGCCCGCGCGCGATTATCGGCGGCGGCGCGGCGATGCTGCAATTCGTGCGTGTCGGGGCGGGAGCGATGGTCGGCGGGCTGACCGGGGTGACGCGCGATGTCACGCCGTATTGTCGCGTTTTTGGCTCGCGCGCGCAGATGCTTGGGTTGAACATTATCGGTCTGCGCCGGCGTGGCGTGGAGCGCGCCCAGATGCAGACCATTCAGGCGGCGCACAAGCTCATCTTTTCGGGCGAGGGCGTCTTCGCGGCGCGCGTCGTCGAGGCGCGGGAGCGTTTTGGCGCGGACCCGTATGTTGCTGAAATGTTGGAATTTATCGCCAATCCGAGCCGCCACGGGCTGATTACCGCCCTCGCGGACGACGGCGAGGGATAAAAGGGCAGGGAGCATGTCGCCCAAGCCCCTCGGGATTGTCGCCGGCGGGGGCCCTTTGCCGGGCCGCGTTGCGGAGGCCGCCCAGGCGGGGGGGCGGCCGGTTTTTATCGCGGCACTGGAGGGCTTCGCCGAGCCTGACGTCGTCGCTCCCTATGCGCATCAATTCTTCCGCCTGGACGCTGTCGGCGCGATCCGGCAGGCCTTGCGCGAGTATGGCTGCACGGACCTTGTTGTCATCGGCCCGGTCAAGCGGCCCTCGATCTTCTCGCTCCGGCCCGATGCCGAGGGTATCCGGCTGATCGCCAAGATCGGCCGCGCCGCGTTCCTCGGCGATGACGGGCTGCTCGCTGCCGTGCTGCGCGTGTTGGAGGAGGAGGGGTATCATATCCTCGGGATGCACGACATCGTGGGCGACGCGCTGGGGCCAGAGGGGCTGCTCAGCAAGGCCGCCCCGGACGATGCCGCGCGTGCCGACATTCAGCGCGGCATCGCGGTGCTGAAGATCATCGGTGCCGCGGATATTGGGCAGGCCTGCGTTGTGCAGCAAGGCATCGTCCTTGCTGCTGAGGCGGTCGAGGGCACGGATGCCATGCTGGCGCGGGCGGGCGGGCTGGCGCGGCCCGGACCGGCGGGGGTTCTGGTCAAGCTCGCCAAGCCCGGCCAGGAGCGGCGCGCCGATCTGCCGACCATCGGCCCCGCCACATTGCGCAATGCACAAAAAGCTGGCCTACGGGGTATCGCATTTGAGGCAGGCGGCACCATCTTGACCGATAAGGCCGCAATGATCGACATTGCCGATGAAGCGGGCCTATTCCTCATCGGCGTTAAACCCTAACCGGGAGCCTGAAACATGACCGCGACGTTCTCTTACCTGCATACGATGTTGCGCGTGCGCGATCTCGAAGCCAGCGTGAAATTCTATACAACCCTGCTCGGCATGCGCGAGCTGCGCCGCACCGAGGTGCCAGAGGGCAAGTACACCCTGGTTTTCGTCGGCTACGGGGATGAGAAAACCCATACGGTCCTGGAGCTGACCTATAACTGGGGCGTGGACCATTACGAGCCCGGCACCGCCTTTGGTCATCTTGCCCTCGGCGTGCCCGATATTTACGCCACCTGCGACGGGCTGCGCGCCGCTGGGGTAAAAATCTCGCGCGAGCCAGGGCCGGTTAAGTTCGGGACCACGGTTATCGCGTTCATCGAGGACCCGGACGGTTACAAGATCGAGTTGATCGAGCGGAAATAGGCGTGGAGCGGCTCTACCCCGCGCTCGCCAAGCTCTTCACCCTGGCCGACGCGATTGTGCCGCAAGCCCTGCGCCCCGGTATCGAGGCGCAAGATCTGATCCGGACCTCGCGCGCTAACCCGTCTATGGGCGCGCGCGAGGGGTTGCTCAAGCTTACCGACGCGATCAAGGCGGATTCGAAGCTGAGCTTCTTCGGCCAGGTTTCCCAGCACTGGGACACGCTGCGCCTGCTGCGCAACGCCCAGAAGATCGAAGACGCGCATCGCGCCAACCCGGCGCTGGCCGCGACCCCCATCAGCGCGCCGATCTTCATCCTCGGCCTGCCCCGCAGCGGCACCACCTTTCTGCACGGGCTGTTGGCCGAGGATGCTGACCAGCTGGTGTTGCGCCACTGGCAGACCGTCTTTCCCGCGCCGCGCCCGGCCGGGTTCGAGCCCGCGCGGGACTGGCGCGTGCGTACCGCCGAGCAGCAGCTCAAGGTTTTCGCCAGCCTCGCGGCGGGTTTTACCGAGCAACACCAGCTCACCGCCGATGGCCCGCAGGAATGTTGCGAAATCACCGCCCATGTCTTCCAGAGCCTGCGCTTTGACACGACCCTGCGCGTGCCCAGCTACCTGCGCTGGCTGAACGCGCACGGCCACGCCGAGGCGTTCGCGTTTCACAAAAAATTTCTGCAATTCCTCCAGGACGGTCGACCCGCGCGTTGGGTGCTGAAATGTCCGGACCACACCTTTACCCTGGACGCGATCCTGCAAACCTATCCCGATGCGCGCTTCGTTCTGGTCCACCGCGACCCGATGGCTGTGCTGGGCTCGGTCGCGCAGTTGACCGAGGTGGTGCGCAGGCCGTTCCTGAAAAACATCGACCCCGGCGAAATCGGCGCGCAGGTTAGCGCGCGCTGGATCGAGGGGGCCAATCTGCTCCTCCAGTTCGACCAGCGCGCGGATATCTCGCCCGAGCGCAAAATCCATCTGCATTACGATGCGCTGACCGGCGTGCCGCTGGCCAGTGTCGCGCGGATCTATGCCCAGTTCGGCCTGGCGTTCAGCGCCGAGGCCGAAGCGGCTATCACCCGGCGCATTGAGGCCCGCCCGCGCGGCGGCTACCCCAGGCACGCGCCCTATTCCCTGGATGCTTTCAAGATTAGCGTCCCCGCCGTGAACGCGCAATTCGCCGCCTATGTTCGGGCGTATTGCGGGGAGGGCAAGGGGCTGTAGTATCGGGGTATAACTGCGAGACAGGTTTGCCCGCGATGAAAACCGCCGCCACGCACCAAGTCCGATGAACGGTCTGTACAGGGCTGGGCATGCCGCATGGCGGATGCTGCCGCGCGCCCTGCGCCGACGCGCCATGACTGGCTTTGCCGCCGCCCTTGCGCGCAGGCCAGATCCGGTTCCTCCCGCAGCCAGCAATGGCGTCGTGGTTGCGGGCGATACGCTCAACGCCAACGGCCTGGCCGAGAGCGCGCGGATTATGCATCAGGTGATTGCGGAGCACGGTCTGGCGCGCGGGTTCATCCCGCTTGGCTTGCCCGGCAATGTTCCGGAGAACCCCGCCCCGGTCCCAGAGGACGCGGCGTTGCTCGCGGTCGTCAACGCCAATATCCTGCCCATCGGCCTGCTGCGTCTGCCGCGCCGCTTTATCGCCCGCCGCCGGGTGATCGGGATGTGGGCCTGGGAGCTGCCGCTGGTGCCGCCAAGCTGGGTCGAGGGCGCGCGCTTCGTCCATGAGATCTGGGCGCCCTCGCGCTTCACCGCAGATGCGCTGGAGGCGCTGGCGCCGGGGCGCGTGCGCGTCGTGCCGTATCCGCTGGCGGCGGTCGTGCTGCCGGTCGCGGGAGGGCGGGCGGATTTTGGTCTACCGGAGGGAATGGTCGTCGTCCTCACTGTTTTCAATTTGGCGTCCAGCATGGTGCGCAAGAACCCGATGGGGGCCATCGCCGCCTTCAGGGCCGCGTTCGGGGACAGCCGGGAGCATCTCCTCGTCCTCAAGCTCTCCGCCACCGAGGCGTATACGGACGATTTGCGCGAAATCCAGGCGGCCATCGGCAACGCCCCTAACATCCGGCTGATGACCCAGACCTTGCCCGAGGCGGCGCTGCGCGGCCTTATCGCGGCGGCGGACATCGTCCTATCGCTGCATCGCTCGGAGGGCTTTGGCCTGATCCCCGCCACCGCGATGCTGCTGGGCCGCGCCGTGATCGCGACGGGCTGGTCCGGCAACCTCGCCTTCATGACGCCTGAATGCGCGGCACTCGTATCCCATCGGCTGGTCCCCGTTGTTGACCCGCGCGGCACGTATGACCTCCCAGGCGCGCGTTGGGCCGACCCGGACATCGAGGATGCCGCGCAACAGCTGCGCCGCCTGGCTGGAGACGCGCCTGCGCGCGAGGCGCTGGCCCAGGCCGGGCTGGCGTATGCGCGAGGCGTCCTCGGCGCCGCGCCGGTCCTGAGGGCACTCGCTGCCAACGGCATCGCATGAAGCCGCTGGTCTGGCATTGGGGGCGGCGCGGGGCGGGGCCGCTTTTCGCCACGCGTCTGGTCGCGGCGATGCGCGAAATTGAAGGCTGCACACCGAGCCTGTCCCTCGCGGCGGGGGCGGAAATTCTGGCACAGCCGGGTGCGCCGGAATGTGACTGGCGCGAGCCGACTTACGCGAGCGCGTCGGGTTTTATCGGGCAGCGTCTCGCGGGGCCACTCCTCGCCGGGCGTACCCTACGCCACCTGCGCCAGATTGCCCCAGATTTCGCCCTATGCGCGATGCCCTCGCTGCTCGATTCGCGCATGCTGAGCGGCCTGCGCCGCGCCCGGATTCCTTACGTTGCTATCGTCCACGACGCCAACGCCCATCCAGGCGATTCGCTGAGCTTTCGCTTTCTTGGCCAACGCGCCCTGCTGCGCGGCGGGAAAATTCTGTTTCCCCTCACTGAACATGTCCAGGACGGCCTCCTGCGCCAGGGATTTGGCCGCGATGGTCAGAAAATCGTCAAACTTTGGCACCCGCCTATTGGTGTCGGTCCCATCGCGCCGCCGCTTAGCCATTCGGGGCCAC
>DAOMCN010000074.1:0-8373 GCA_035427885.1 Acidocella sp.
ACCTGGGCGTACCCGAAGCCGCGCCGCTGATGCTGGCGCTGGGCAGGCTGCACGAGGTCAAAGGCTTCGACACGCTGATCCGCGCCACCGCCTTGCTGCCCGGGGTCTATTGCGTGATCGCGGGCGAGGGGCCGGAGCGCTCGGCGCTGGAGTGCCTGATCGCGGAGCTGCGCCTGGGCGATCGCGTTAAGCTCCTGGGCTGGCGTAATGATTCCGGCGCGCTGCTGAAGGCCGCCGATATTTTTGTCTCCTCCGCGCGGCACGAGCCGCTGGGCAACACCATGCTGGAAGCCTTCTCGGCGCAAACCCCGGTCCTGGCGACCGCCGCCGAGGGGCCGAGCGCCACCATCCGCCCCTGCGAGGACGGGCTGATCGTCCCCATTGAGAATCCCGCCGCCCTCGCCGACGCCGCCAAAGCCCTGCTGGGCGACACCCGCCTGCGCGTCAAACTTGCTCTGGCCGCGCGCCAGCGTTTCACCGCCGAGTTTTCGGAGCCGACCGTTACCGCCGCCTGGATGGATTTTCTGCGCCAGGTCGCGGGATAATGTGCGGCATCGCGGGCCTCTCCCTTGCTTCGGGTGCGGCAGTGGACGCCGGGTTGCTGACGCGGCTTGCCGCCGCCCTGGCCCATCGCGGTCCGGATGGCTCTGGGTGTTTTGTCACCGGCGAGGTCGCCCTGGTCCACACCCGCCTCGCCATCATCGACCTTGCCACCGGCGACCAGCCGATCAGCAACGGTCCGCTGACCCTAATCGCCAATGGCGAGATCTATAACTATAAAGTGCTGAAAGAGACGTTGCCCGGCCCTTTCGCCACCATGAGCGATTGTGAGCCGCCCTTAAAGCTCTTCGCCCGCGCCAGCGCCGATTACACGAAATTCCTGCGCGGCATGTACGCCATCGCCCTGCATGACGGCGCCTTCCACACGCTGACCCTCTCGCGCGATCTGTTCGGCATCAAGCCGCTCTACATCGCGCAGACGGCACAAGGCCTCGCCTTCGCCTCCGAACCGCAGGTCCTGCTCGATTCCGGTCTCGTGGCGCGCGGTGTTGACGCGCAAAAGCTGCACGAGCTGCTGAACCTGCAATTCACCACCGGCGCACAGAGCATCTTCTCTGGCATCCAGCGCGTCACCCCCGGCGAAACCCTAACGGTCCGCAGGGGCAAAATCATTCGCCGCGCCCGGCTGCCCTTCCCGACGCCCGCCTCTCCCCCGACCAGCGAAGCCAACGCCCTGGCTCGTCTGGACGCCGTGCTGCAAGAAACCGTGGACCTTCACCAGCGTTCGGATGTACCCTATGGCATGTTCCTCTCGGGCGGCATTGATAGTTCCGCGATCCTGGCGATGATGGCCCGCCTTAACGCCACTCCCGTCCTCGCCTACACCGCGGGCTTCGACGAGCCGGGCATCGCCGATGAGCGCGAGGCCGCCGCCATCACCGCCAAAGCCGTCGGCGCGCGCCATGAGCGGATTGAAATTGGCCAGAAGATGGTCTGGGAACACCTCCCCGAGATCGTTGCCGCGATGGACGACCCGGTGGCCGACTACGCCATCATCCCGAGTTGGTTCCTGGCCCGGCGCGCCAGGCAGGACGTGAAGGTAATCCTCTCCGGCGAAGGCGGCGACGAGATGTTCGCGGGCTACGGCCGTTACCGCGCCGCCGCTCGCCTGCTGGGGCGCAAGAAGATGCGCGCCAAGGGCGTGTTCGACGGGCTGGAGCTCCTGCGCAATAACTCCCCCACTTGGCGCGACGGCATCGCCGCCGCCGAGATTGCCCATAAATCCCCCTCGCGCCTGCAAACTGTCCGCCATGTGGACATTGCCGACTGGCTGCCCCACGACCTCCTTCTGAAACTGGATCGCTGCCTGATGGCCCACGGCATCGAAGGCCGCACCCCGTTCATCGACCCCGAAATCGCTGCCTTCGCCTTCTCCCTGCCAGACAAAATGCTGGTCCGCCGCGGGCTGGGCAAATACCTGCTGCGCCTATGGCTGGAGAAAAACCTCCCCACCGCGCGCCCCTTCGCCAAAAAACAAGGCTTTGACGTCCCGGTCGGCGCGTGGATCGCGGCGCAGTCCAAACCTCTGGGCGAATTGCTGGCCCGCCAGCCGGTTATTGCCGAACTGGCGCAACCCGATAAAGTACAGGCTCTACTGGCGCGCGCCGGGGAGAAACGCTTCGGCTTTGCCGCCTGGGTTCTGCTCTTCACCGCGCTCTGGCACCGGCGCCATGTGCTCAATCTGCCCCCCGCGGGCGACGTGTTTACGACATTGAGGGATATATGAACTTTGATCTTCTGCTGAAAAACGGCACGCTGGTTTTCCCCTGGGGCGAGGCGAAAACCGATATCGCCGTGCGCGCCGGGCGCATCGTCGCCATCGGCAACAACCTGGGCGACGCCGCCGAGGTTCTGGATCTCAGCAACCTGCACATCCTCCCCGGCATCATCGACCCGCATGTCCACTTCCGCGATGGCGGGCAGGGCGGCGTGCCTGGCGTCGAGGATATGCGCTCTGGCTCCCTCGCCGCTGTACTGGGCGGCGTCACCGTCGCCTTCGACCAGCCCAACACCAAACCCCCGGCGGTCGATGCGCCCAGTATCGCCGCCAAGCACAACTACATCCCCGGCCACGCATTTTGCGACATTGGTTTCTATGCAGGCGCCACCAAGGACAATATCGCCACGCTGGACACGCTGGAGACCATGCCTGGCGTCTGCGCGGTTAAAGTCTTCGCCGGTTCCTCGACCGGCAACCTCCTGGTTGAGGACGACGCGCATATCGAAGCTGTCCTGCGCAACGGCCGTCGCCGCGTCGCCTTCCATTCCGAGGACGAATTCCGCCTGCAAGAGCGCAAGCCGATGTTCAAGGTCGGCGACCCGTATGCGAGCCACCCGATCTGGCGCGACGTGGAATGCGCCTTTTCGGGCACGCGGCGTATCGTCGCCCTAGCTCGCAAAACCAATCGCCTTGCGCATATTCTGCATGTTTCGACCGCCGAGGAACTTGACTACTTGAAGGCCCATAAGGATCTCGTCGGCGTCGAGGTTCTGGCTAACCACCTCCTGCAATCCGCGCCCGAGGCATACGAGCGCCTCGGCCCCTATGCGGTGATGAACCCGCCGATCCGCGAGGAGCGCCACCGTCTCGCCGCCTGGGCCGCCCTGGCCGACGGCACGGTGGATTGCTTAGGCTCGGACCACGCGCCCCATTCGCGCGAGAACAAGGAAAAACCCTGGCCCACCGGCCACTCCGGCCTGACCGGCGTACAAACCCTGCTGCCGCTGATGCTCGACCAGGTCTCCAAGGGCAATCTTTCCCTCCTGCGCCTTGTCGATCTGATGTCTGCGGGCCCGGCGCGCATTTACGGCGTGGTCAACAAAGGCCGCATCTCCGTCGGCTACGACGCTGATTTCTCCATCGTCGATCTGCGCGCGACAAAACGTATCGAGAATTCCTGGATCGCCAGCCAATGCGGCTGGACGCCCTTCGACGGCACGGTTGTCACCGGCTGGCCCATCACCACCATCATCCGCGGCAACATCGTGGTGCGCGACGGCGCGGTACAGGGCGAGCCCAAGGGCCAGCCCGTCAATTTCCGGTCATAAATCCCATGTCCATTGAACAGGAAATCGCTCGCAGTTACGCCCACGCCAGGCTGGAGCAGGAGCTTTTTGCAGCCCTGCAGTCCGCGGGCAAGGATCTCGCCAGCATCACCCCGGCGGACCTCGCCCCCGTCGATGAATTCCACATCGGCGGACGCCTCGCCACGGTCGATTTCTCCGCTCAGCTTTCGCTAAGCCCCGGCCAGTATCTCCTGGATATCGGCTGTGGCCTCGGCGGAGCCTCGCGCTATTTCGCCGAGGCGCATGACTGCCGCGTCATCGGGCTGGACCTGACCGAGGATTACGTCCGCACCGCGACCATGCTGGCCCAACTCGTTGGCCTGTCGGACAAGACCTCCTATCTTCAGGGCAGCGCGCTGGCTCTGCCACTTGCCTCCGCGCAGTTTGACGCCGCGACGATGCTCCATGTCGGCATGAACATCGCCGACAAACCCGCACTCTTCGCGCAAGTCCGCCGCGTCCTCAAACCGGGTGCCGTCTTTGGCATTTACGACGTGATGCGCGAAGGCGGGGCAGGGGCTTTCAAATTTCCGGTCCCCTGGGCGTTATCCCCTGAAACAAGCTTCCTCGAGACCCCAGCCGCTTATGAAGCGCTTCTGAAAGCGGCAGGCTTCGCCGTTACCGCCCAGCGTAACCGCCGCGATTTTGGGATTGAATTCTTCCAGAAAATGCGCGCCCGAATGGCGCAGTCCAAAACCCCACCGGCCCTTGGCCTGCACCTCATCCTCGGCCCTAGCGCCGGGCAAAAATTCGCCAACCTGCTGGACAATTTGCAAAATGGCCTCGTCGCCCCTGTCGAACTGATCTGCCGCGCGGTTTAGGCTGTCACCGGCTTCCAGAACCGCATCACCAGCACCAGCATCATTGCCTGCATGACGCAGACCATCGCGACGCATCCCGGCCAGCCAAACGCGTGCCACAGCCAGCCGGGCACAAACCCGCCAGCACTGCCACCGATGTAATAGAACATCACATATAGTCCGACTGCCGTGGATTTCGCCTCGCGCGCAGTCATGCCGACAAACGCCGTCGCCAACGTCTGCTGCATGAAAATCGCCGCACTGCTCACCAGGAGGCCGCACTCGATCACCCAGAGCGGCGCCGCCAGCGTCAAACCCAGCCCGATCAGGATCAATGGTGTCGCGACGCCCATGACCACCCGGCGGCCAAACCTATTGGCAAGGCGCGCGGAAACCGGGCTCATGACCACGCCCCCCAGATACACGACAAAAATCCCGCCCAGCGCCGCAGGTCCAAGGAAATAAGGCGCCGCCGCCAACCGGAAATTGATAAAGGTGAACTCCGCGACGAGCGAAAACAACACGCCAAAGCCCGCCGCATACGTGGCCAGCAGCCGCTTGTTGCTCAGATGCAGAGGAAACGAGCGCAGCGCCCCTGCTAGCCCATAGACCGGGCGGAATTTTTGCTCTTTTGGCAGGCTGATAAAGATCACAGCCGTCATCATCAGGGTTAACGCCGCCACTGCCCAGAACGCTGCCCGCCAGTCATAAGCCGCCGTAATCACCCCCGAGAGCAGCCGTCCGGAAAATCCGCCAAAAATCGCGCCGGAGAGATAGGTCCCCGCGAGCTTCGCGGTCTGCGCCCCACTGCTTTCCTCGCCAATATAGGCGATGGTGACGGTAAATATGAACGGCAGCGTCAACCCTTGGACAAACCGCGCCGCAACCAGCGCATCAAGACTGTTCGCCGCGGCCGCCGCCAACGTCGGGATAAGGAGGATCAGCGCCGCGCCGCAGATCAGCTTCTTGCGCCCGTAACGGTCGGAAATCGCGCCGATGACCGGTGCCATCATCGCGGTGGCGATCAATGGCGCGGTCACGGTCAGCCCGGTGCGCGTCTCCGCGACATGAAAATACGCTGCCAGCACCGGCAAAATCGCCTGCGTGCACCACATGTTCACAAAAGTAAGGAAACCTGCGGAAAACACAGCGAGGTTAAGGCGCTTGCTAGAACCTGCGTTCGAAGATGGTGATGACATCGCCAGGTTGCGCCAGTGCAAATAGAGGAGCGCGATACTGCGCGGGATACCCGCCCACAACGCGTGTAACCCCCGCATAGCCTTGCTCGGCCCGGTAGGTGAAGCCTCCGGCGATGGAAATTGCTGTCAGGACAGTCATGTCCGGACGGAATGGATACTGCCCCGGCGTGTTGACCTCGCCCAGAATATAAAACGGCCGGTAGGTTGAAACCTCGACCGCGACGCCGGGGTGCAGGATCAACCCGGCCTGCTCCAGCGCCTGGGCGATTTTCGCGGCCAGCGCATCGCTGCTCAACCCGGCGGCGCGCACCAGCCCGAGGAGCGGGATGTCGATCATGCCGCTATCATCGATATTGAATTTCCCTGAGAGCTGCGGCTGATCATACACGCGCAGCGTGAGCACATCCCCCGCGCCCAACCGGTAAGGCCCGCGCGGCGCGGCGGGCAGGTGTGCCAGATCGGCGCCGGGTGCGGCAAGTTGCGCGCAACCGCCGAGAAGTCCCAGTCCACCTAACAGGATCACACGCCGCCGCAAGATCATTTCAACCCAAACCACAATCAGAAGTAGTGCGATACTCACGTAACCGCAGCAAAAAGGAAAGCCCCATTCTTGAAATAGCTTGCTGCTGTGCTAGGCAAATCGCATGATGCAAAGTCGCGCCGCCCTGATTACCGCCGCTCGCGCCACCTCCGGCCTCGGTCTGGCCCAGGGTACGTCGGGCAATCTCAGCCTGCGCTGCGCGGAGGGTATTTTGATTACTCCCTCCGCCTTGTCTTACGACGCGCTCACCCCCGAGATGCTACCGCTGATGAGCCTGGACGGCACCTATGGCAGCTATGAGGGTGCATACCGCCCCTCCTCGGAATGGCGCTTCCACCTCGACATTTACAAAGCCCGCCCCGAAGTCAACGCCGTCGTCCACCACCACGCGCCCTACACCACGGCGCTGGCGATCGCACGGCGCGAAATTCCCGCCTGCCATTACATGATCGCCCGTTTCGGTGGCGCGCCGCTGCGCTGCGCCGCCTATGCCCTCTTCGGCACGGCTGAATTATCGGCCAATGTCTTGAAGGCCCTGGAGGGCCGCTCCGCCTGCCTAATGGAAAATCATGGCGGGTTGGCAACGGGCAAGAGCATCCAGGATGCCCTTGCCGCCGCCTCCGATCTGGAATTTCTGGCCCAGCACTACCTGCTGTCCCTATCTGCGGGCGGCCCAGTATTGCTCTCGGATGCGCAAATTGCCGCCGCGCTGGCCCAGTTTGCCGCCGCATACGGACCAAACATGGGCACCCTCTAAGGCTAGAGCCTTCGTCCAGAAGATGAATGCCCTAGCCTTGGATTTAACCAGCGATTACCGATTACCTAACGCCCCGTAGCCAGGTGCCGCACTGGCGCGAACCCTGCCGCGACCCGCCGGGATACTGGCGAGTTGGCCGTCTGGTTGATCTTAAATGTGGCGATGGAGCGGTTAAGCTGCTCGATTTCGAGTTTCAGCGAATGTGTTGCGGCGGAGACTTCCTCGACCATTGCAGCATTTTGCTGGACAACCTGGCTGACGTCGCCCAACGCCTCGCTGACCTGCCCCAACCCGCCCGATTGCTGCTGTGCCGAGGCGGCGATGCCCGAGACCAACCCTTCGATCTGCGCGACGCTAGACACGATGGATTGCAAGGTCTGCCCGGTTCTCTCGACCAGTTGCACGCCCTGGCTTACCTGGGTCGAGGAGGTCGAAATCAGCGTTTTGATTGCCTTGGCGGCTTCCGCAGAACGTTGTGCTAGCGCGCGCACTTCCGAAGCGACGACGGCGAACCCCCGTCCCGCGTCGCCCGCCCGCGCCGCCTCGACCCCGGCATTGAGCGCCAGCAGATTGGTCTGGAAGGCGATATCGTCGATCAACCCGATGATCTGGCCGATCTCCTGCGAGGAAGACGCGATCTGGTTCATCGCCGCCCCTGCTTCCGCCACCACGCTGCGCGAATTGCTCGCGGTGGTGCTGGCCGAGGAGACGGCGGCATTGGCCTGTTTGGCGCCGCCTGCGGTGCGCTGCACCGTGTCCGTCAACTCGCTCAGCGCAGCGGTGGTTTCGGTGAGATTGGCCGCCTGTTGCTCCGTGCGCTGTGCCAGATCGTCCGACGCGACGGCGATTTCCTCGATGCTGGTGTTGATCGTGCGCATTGAAGTCTGGATCCCCGAGAGGGTAGTACCCAACCGCTCCGCTACGAAATTGAAATCTTCCCGCAATTTGGCGTATTCGGCGGGCATGGAATCGTCGATCCGGTGGGTCAGATCACCCTCCGCCAGAGCATTCAGCGCATTACCTAATAATTTCATCACGGTAGCGTTGGTGGCGTTGGTGCGTTCTTCGAGAGCGATTCGCGCCCGTTCCGAGGCTTCTAGGTAAACCGAGATGGCGATGTCCATATCAAGAAACGTCGCCTTCGTCAGCGCCGCCAACTCCGCCGAGACTTCGCTCGGATCACCCACTTTGCGCATAATGCCGCCTTTGGGCCAGCGCGCCTTGATGACAGCGGCAATAAGCTGCTCGATGATCAGCGCGTAACCAGCTATATACCAGTGCGGCTCCAACCCAATGCGCGCATGGACCGTGCCTATCTTGGTCACGGCGGCCAAATAGTTCTCGTCAAAACGGCCGTCCGAAATCCTGTCCCAATGCCCACGCTGCTGAGTTTTGGCACCTGTGATTTTTTCCTGGCTGGAGAAGTACCGGCTGACTTCCGCATTAGAT
>DAOMCN010000075.1:0-8341 GCA_035427885.1 Acidocella sp.
CCCACGGCCCCAGGATTAGGAATCCTGTGCTCTATCCTGCTGAGCTACGGAGACTCAAAAACGCACCCACAGCCCCGGTCAAAGGCCGGAGCCTGAAACCACATAGCCCAAAAATCTCAGCTATGAAACCGGGATGCTGCTCTGGGCGTTGAGACGGTAGCCGCCGCCCTCGGTCAGCAGCAGGCGCGAGGTCGCGGGGTCTGGTTC
Organism: Acidocella sp.; assembly: GCA_035427885.1. Classification (GTDB taxonomy): domain Bacteria; phylum Pseudomonadota; class Alphaproteobacteria; order Acetobacterales; family Acetobacteraceae; genus Acidocella. Next base: position 208 of record DAOMCN010000075.1, read on the forward strand.
GATCTTCTGGCGCAGCCGGTACACATGCGTTTCCAGCGTGTGCGTCGTCACCGCCGCGTTATATCCCCAGACCTCGTTCAGCAGGATTTGCCGCGCCACCGGCTTGCCCGCCGCGCCGTAGAGGAATTTCAAGATGGCGGTCTCCTTATCGGTCAGGCGGATGCGCTTGTTGCGCACAGGCTCCAGCAACTGCTTTGTCGCAGGGCGGAAAATATACGGTCCAATGGTAAACGTGGCGTCCTGGGAGTTCTCGAAGCTGCGCAGTTGGACGCGCAGCCGGGCCAAAAGTTCGTTGATACGGAACGGCTTGGCGATATAATCATTCGCGCCCGAATCAAGCCCACGAACGACGTCCATCTCCTCCGCCGACCCGGTTAGCATGATAATCGGCGTCTTCACCCCCTGGGCGCGCAGCTTCTTGCAGAAATCGCGGCCATCGCCATCGGGCAGACCAACATCGAGTAAAAGCGCGTCGAACCTTGCGCCGGTCCTGGCCAGGCAGGTTTCCGCCTCAGCCAAACTGGAAGCCTCGCTGGGCATAAACTCGCCGTTCTGGACAAGTTGCTCAATCAGCGCGCGGCGCAGTGTGGTATCGTCATCCACCACAAGAATCGGGTGTTGGCTGGCCATCGAAGTCTCCCTCTCTAAGTCTCCGTTATAGGGATGTTTCGTGGCAAAGTCAGCAGCACTGGCGCGGGCGCCCGGCAGGGCTTATTTGAGGGGCATGACGTCTGTACTGAATACCGCCGCCGAAGCCACTCTGGGCACGCCAAGGACGCGCGCTGTGCACCGTGCCATAGCCGAGGCCAGGCGCGGCGTGCCGGTGGTGCTGGCCGCGCGCCGCCCGCTGATCATCGCGCCCGCCGAGACCGTGGGCGCGGAGGGGCTAAGGCTGATCGACCTGCTCTCCGGCGGCCAACCGGTGCTGCTGCTCGCCCCCGCGCGCGCCGCCGCTGTCCTGAAGCACGAGGTCGAGCAGACCAGCCCGGCAATCGCGCTGAAACTGGCCCGCCCCCTGATCGATGCACAGACGCTCAAACGCGCCGCCGACCCGACAATGGAGCAGATCCTCCCCGAATTCACGCGCATCAGCACGCCCGAGGCCGCCGGCGCCGCCCTGGCGCTGGGCAAGCTGGCGCGCCTCTTGCCCGCGATGGTCGCCGCCCCGGTAAAGCCCGGCTGGGCGAGCCTACCGGCTGGGGCGGATTTGTTGAGCGTCCCCGCGCAGGATCTGCTGGCCTATCCGCTGGAACTCGCGGCCTCGCTAACCAAGGTCGCCGAGGTTGCGGTCCCGCTGGACGCGGCGCCGGACGCCCGGCTGATCGCCTTCCGCGCCCTGGACCAGGGGATCGAGCACATGGCAATCCTGGTGGGCGACCCAGCGGCGCAGGACGCCCCCTTGGTGCGCGTACATTCCGAATGTTTCACCGGCGATCTCCTGGGATCGCTGCGCTGCGATTGCGGACCGCAGTTGCAAGGCGCCATTGCGCGCATGGCGGCAGAGGGCGCAGGCGCGGTGCTTTACCTGGCGCAAGAGGGCCGAGGCATCGGGCTGATCAACAAATTGCGCGCCTACACCCTTCAAGACCGCGGTCTGGATACGGTGGACGCCAACCGCGCGCTGGGCTGGCAGGCCGACGAGCGCAATTTCCACATCGCCGCCTCGATGTTGGAGGCCCTGGGGATGACGCGGATCCGCCTGCTGACCAACAACCCGGAAAAAGTCGCCTCGCTCGCCGCCTGCGGCATTGAGATCGTGGCGCGCGTGCCCCATGAATTCGCCCCCAACGGGGTGAATGACTCCTATCTCGCGACCAAGGCGGCACGCTTTGGGCATCTGCTTGGTTGAGTTCCTCTTCCGCGACGGGCTGCTCGAAGGTGCCGGCCTGCGCATGCGCGCGGCGTGCGGCAGGGCAGGGGTAGCCGCACGCAAGGTGGAGGGTGACGGCGTGACGCCGATCGCAAACCTCCCCCTGCTGCGCGTCCTCTACCGCGCAGACCGGATCTCCCCTCCGCGCTGCGCCGTACCCCTGGAGCCAATCAGCCCGCAGGATGGCTGGTGCGACGATATCGCCGATCCGTCGTATAACAAGCCGGTGCGCTTGCCCTACGCCGGACGGTACGAGGAACTCTGGCGCGAGGACGCTCTGTACGACATCATCGGCGTGCTGGGCTGGAACACTGGGCCGATCATCCCCGGCCTCGGCTCGGCGATTTTCCTGCATGTCGCAACGCCCGATTACGCGCCGACGGCAGGCTGCATCGCCCTGTCCCCCCCCGATGTGCTGGCCTGCCTGGCCGCCGGAATGGATGGGATCCAGGTGCGGCTCTAAGCCCTCCAGCGCTCCATCAGCCGGGTTTTGACTTGCCGTGGGATGATCGCTATCGCAACCAACGCACGCCGCCGCCGATCCGGGCGCGGCCAAAAAGATTGGGTGAACATGGCACAGCATACGCGCAGAACGCTCCTCGCGGTCCTGTTGCTTTGCCTCTTTGCCTACGCCTCCTTCGTCCGCGCCAGCTTCGTTTTCGCCGCCTCCACCAATGGCGACGCCCTGGCGCCAGCCATTTTCCTGCACGGCCTCGCGCGTTGGGGCTGGGGCTTCCCCGCCAGTTGGAGCTACGCCGGGGGCTACTGGCTGTTCACCGTGGATCTCGTCGCCGCTCTGGTGCGCACCGTGCTTGGCTCCGGGCTGGCGGCGATGCTGATCCTCGGCTGGCTATTCTTCGCCGCAAACGCCTGCCTCGCCGGGCTACTGGCGCGCAGGCTGGCGGGCAATGGCGCCTTTTTCTGGGTAACGCTCCTGACGCTCGCCGCTCCGCTGCCCGCCCTGAGTCAGTCCGGCCTCTGGCTCAGCTTCTCCGTCACCCATAATAGCACAATGACCTTCGCGCTGGCCGCTCTATTGGCCGCGCTGATCTATCTTGATGGCGCCAACCCGCTCGCCCTGGCGGCGGTTTTTCTCCTGACCCTGCTCGCCGACGCCTCGGACCATTGGGTGCAGGCGGCCTTCGTCCTCCCCTTGCTGGTCGCATTATGGCGCACGGCCCGCCGGGGGGACGCTGAAAATCGCCGCCGCGCGCTCGTCCTGGGCGCCGCCCTCCTGGCTGCGGTGTTCGCCATCAAGCTCAAGCTCTTCGGGTTGTTGAGCTTTCTCCCGCCCGAGAAGTTCGCCTTCGGCAATCTGCACACCCTGGCCATCCAGTGCCAGGTCTCTCTGCGCGCCGCCCTCAGCGCGCTGGACATGGCCAACGCCCTCAGCCTCGCGGCGGCCCTCCTTGCCTTCATCGCCGCTGCTCTCCTGCTGCGCGCGCCGGAGGGAATCGCCGCCCCCGCACCGCGCACGGATAGCGCGGTCATCCTTTGGTTTGCCCCGCTCTCCGCCGCCCTGGTGCTGTTCAGCTTCCTGATCTCGCGATTCGGCGCCGGGGTGGATGACGGCGGGCGCGACCTCGTCAACCTCTTCTATCTCGCCCCGCTGATCGCACTGGCATGGTGGAGTCGCTCCGGGTTTCGCCTGCCGGGGATCAGCCGCGCCGCCCTGGCCGCCTATTGCGTTGCGGGCCTGTTCACCACGCCCGGCCTGCTCCCCCCGGCGCAAGCCACGTTCTACCCGCAAGCGCGCGCCGTCGTGGCCGTCCTGCGCGCCAACGACCTGACGTACGGCTACGGCTCCTATTTCGGCCCCGCCAACGTCAACGCCCTCACCCTGGTCAGCCGCGGCAATATCACCGCCCGCCAGATCAACTTGAACGTCGGCATTCCCGGCTTTTCCCCTTCCGTCGGCCAGGGTTCGGCCTTCTGGTACACCGCGCGCGAAGCCGCCCAGGCTCCCGCGAACACCTTCCTCCTCCTCGGCCCGTCCTCCAGCGTCGACCTCGCCGCTGCCGCCGCCGTCGCCGCGCGCCAATTCGGTCCACCAGACAAATCCCAGGACCTAGACGACATGCGCCTCCTGGCCTGGAACCACAGCCTCGTCCCGGCGATGAGCCAGGCCCACACCGCCGAACGCAAGGACTGGAAGGCCATGAACATCGCCCGCAACCAGCGCGCCATCGCCGCCGTCTGCGCCGCGCTGCACATTCCCGACACGCTACCCCAGCGCCTCTACGTCTGGTGGCTGGCGCGCCACTGACCCACCCCGACACGCCATCGCCGCGCGATACTTCCAAAACACCGCCCGCGCCGGTACAACCCGCGCGGCGCGCTTTCGGCGCTGCCCGACCTACCGTCAGCAGGAGTTTAACTCAAAAATGAACCATAAACACCGCAGCACGCTGCAAGGGCTTTTTGCCCACCCGGTCAGCAGCAACATAGACCCGCGCCTAGCCTATGCCGCCATCGAGGCATTAGGCGGCGAGATTGTCCACGGCGGCCATGGCCACATCAAGATCACCCTGAACGGCCACACGCATGGCTTCCACGACGTCCAGCACGCGCTCTCGAAAGAAGACGTGATCGCCCTGCGCAAATTTCTCGAAAGCGCTGGCATCGACCCAACGCGCGACTTCCCCCTGGAAAGCGGCGCGGCCTGAAGTTCCATTATCCCGTGGCGGGGCTTACGCCGCGGGATAACCCGGCGTCACATGCGCTGAACCTCGATGGTGAGGTGCGACAAAGCGCGAAACCGCGCCAGCCTCCCTCGGTAGTAATCCGCGCCGCGTTCCTGGCGCGTCCCCACGCAAACAATCGCGCCCAGATGCCCCGGCCCTAACCGCCAGAGGTGCAGATCGGCGATCTCGTCGCCCTCGCCTTCGATCGTCTGGCGGATTTTCCCGGCCATTTCCTGGTCTGGGGTCATATCGAGGAGGATGCCGCCGGTATCGCGTATCAACCCGACCGCCCAACTCGCAATGACGCACGCGCCGATAATCCCCGCCAGCGGGTCCATCCAGAGCCAGCCAAACAGCTTCGCCAGCGTGAGGCCGAGGATAACCAGCACCGACACCGCGGCATCGGCCATGACATGCACCACCGCCGCGCGCATATTATTGTCGCGCCCGGCGGCGGCGGCGGTATGCTCGTGCTCCTCGAACGCTAGCGCATAATCCTGCCCGTCGAGACGCAGCGCGACCGCGAAAACATGCGGCTCGGGGATCTCCTCGACGGATTCAAGATAACCGCCCTGCTCGGCGAAGCTGAAGACCTGTCGCTCGCCATCTGGGCGCAGCGTCTCGATCGCCACCGCCACCGCCGCCGGGAGCGGCGCATTTTGCCCGGAGAGCCTGAAGCGCGGCGGCACGCCTTCCTCGAAAATCTGCAAGCTCAGCGCGCCCCGCGCCGTCGTGATGGACCGCGTTTCGTCATGGGTGTGGTCGTGTTCATGATCGTGGCTATGACCGTGGCTATGTCCGTGGTCGTGGCCATGATGATGCCCGCCGCTGAGCAGCCAGGCACTGGCGACGTTGACGATAAGCCCAAGAAACGCGATCGGAATCGCCTCGTCGAAATGGATCGGCACGGGCGAGAAGATACGGCTGATCGCCTCATAACCGATCAACAGCGAGATCATCGCGAGGATAATGGCGCTGGTGAACCCGGCGAGGTCGCCCAGCTTGCCGGTGCCAAAGGAGAAGCGCGGATCATGGGCGTATTTACGGGCAAAGCGATAGGCGAGGGCGGCCAGCAGCAACGCCCCGGCATGGGTGCTCATATGCATCCCATCGGCGACAAGCGCAATGGAGCCGAACCAGATCCCGCCGATGATCTCAAGGATCATCATGGCGCTGCACAGCCAGATGACCATCCAGGTCCGCCGTTCGTTTTTCTCATGTTCGGTGCCGAGGAAAACATGCGCATGGGCGGCGCTCTGGGCGCGGATTTCGTTCATGGGTCGCCTCACTTCAAATAGGACCGGACGACTTCGAGCAGTTGCTCGGCAGCGTCCGTATTAAGGGCACCGGGGTGCTTCTCGGCATCGACAAGATGCGTGCGCACATGGTCCTCGACCACTTCGGCCATCAGCCCGGCCATCGCCCCGCGCGCACCGGCAATCAGATGCAACACCCGCTCGCACCCCGCCTCGCCATCGAGCGCCCGCTCGATGGCCTCCACCTGCCCTTTAACGCGGCGCACCCGCGCCAGCAGCTTTTTTTTCTCATACACGGTATGGGTCATGCCGGCTTATAGCATAGGGGGTATCCCTATTCCAGTGTCCCGTCGCCCACCGCGAATTGGCTGCTGGAATTAACTAAAAATAAGTTAAAAACCCATTAAAACAAGGCGTTAATAAAAACTCATTGTTTTTGCAAAACGCTGCCGTGTCAACTGGAAAATTCACAAAAACGCTTTGCTTTAAAAACAAATACTAACGAGGCGTTATTGGTGAAATTCCCCACAATTGTTTCACGTGAAACAATTTTCAAACCGGAAATTTCGCCGTGCGCACCTCGTCCGCATAGCGCGCCAGCGCGGCCTGAACCAGCGCCGCGCCATCGAGATAAGCCTTAGCGAAACCCGGCGCCTTATCCATGTTCAAGCCCAGCACATCATGCAGCACCAGGACCTGCCCATCGGTCCCAGGCCCAGCGCCGATGCCGATCGTTGGCACCTCGATCCGCTGGGTGATCTCTGCCGCTAACTCCGCTGGAATCGCCTCCATCAACACCATGCGCGCCCCGGCCTCGGCCAGCGCCGCGGCGTCCTCGCGCAGCTTCGCCGCCGCCTCTGGCGTCTTGCCCTGGCGCCTGAAACCGCCAAACTGGCGCACGTGCTGCGGCGTCAGTCCGATATGCGCGCAGACCGGGATCGCGCGCGCCGAGAGATACGCAACCGTCTCAACCATCGGCGCGCCGCCTTCAAGTTTGACAATATCCGCCCCCGCCTTGACCAGCCTTGCCGCACTGGCAAACGCCTGCGCCGGACCTTCCTCGAAACTGGCAAACGGCAGATCCGCCATCACCAGCGCACGCTGCACCCCCTTGGCGACGATGCGGGTATGGTATTCCATCTGCTCCAGGGTAACGCGCAACGTATCGGAATCGCCCGCGACCATCATGCCGAGCGAATCCCCGATCAGAACGGCGTCCACCCCGGCAGCGTCCGCCATCCGGGCGAAGGGATAGTCATAGGCCGTGATCATCGTCATCTTGCGGCCGCTGCGCTTGGCTTTATCCCAAACACCCAGGTCTTTGCTCACGGCTTTTCTCCCTCTTGCAGCAATAATTCCAACGCAAACGCAACGCTCGAAGCCCGCACCGCCGCGCGCCCACCGGCAAACACCCGATGAACCGCATAAACCTCTCCGTCGCGCCCCTTAAGGCCAAACCACACCGTGCCGACCGGCTTCAATGTAGTGCCTCCCTGCGGTCCGGCAATGCCGGTCACCGCAATCGCCATATCCGCCCCGGACCGCTCGCCAGCACCGCTCGCCATACGCCGCGCCACCGCCTCTGAAACCGCGCCCTCGGCGTCGATCAGCGCGGCGGGGACGCCCAGCATCTGCGTCTTGGCGGCGTTCGAATAGGTGACAAACCCGTGGGTAAACACGGCGGAAGCGCCGGCAACATCGGTAATCGCGGCGGCGATCATCCCTCCGGTGCAGCTCTCGGCGGTGGCGAGCGTCAGCCCCTTGGCCTGGCAGAGTTTGATCAGCCGCAAAGCAGCGGTCATAGCGGCAGCGCCAAGCGCAGCAACAGGACCACGGCGGCGGCGAGCCCTCCGGCGATGAGATCATCGCCCATCACCCCCCATTCATCATGCCGCGCATCGGCCCAGCCCACCGGACCCGGTTTGAGGATATCGAACAACCGGAATAAGCCAAGCCCCAAGGCCAGTCCGAGCAGACTCAAATGCGAGAGCGCCAGCAGCGTCAGCATCTGTCCAGCGATCTCATCGACCACGATCCAGCCCGGATCCTCCGCCGCGCAGCCGACACGGCGCGTCGCATAAAGCCCCAACCCGCTGGCCACGACCACGCCCGCTAAGAGCGGTACATGTCCCAGCCCCAACAATCCCGCGCCCAGCGCCAGCCCGACCAGCGAGCCAAACGTACCCGGCGCCTTTGGGGCGTAGCCCGCGCCAAAACCACTCGCCAGGAAGCGCCAGATGTTCATTTGTTTATCCAAGGGGTGAGCGGGCTCGTGGCCGCGCCGGTAAGAAAGGCGCGGTAGATAACAATGCCCTCGGTGACCC
>DAOMCN010000076.1:0-8338 GCA_035427885.1 Acidocella sp.
CGAAAAGTAACAAGAGCATGATGCCGTGTGAGCTGGCACCAAAGGAACCGCGTCCCGCCTGCGTTCTCTTCCTCCCTCCAGCCCGCCTGCTCCATCCTCCATTTCCTGTTGGGCGCGGCGGGGGCCGGGGAGGGGGCAGTGGAGCGGCGAGACCAAGCAGGGGTGGGAACGGGATCGGCGGACTTGCGGGCAATTGCGGGGGGGGGGCTGGGGGCGGAGGGGGCGGGCTGGTTCTTGTATCTGTTGCCGGTGGTCAGCGCGGGGGGTGGGTATGTCGTCCTCGGCGAGCAGCTTTCTGGGATGGCGTTTTTAGGCGGCGGGCTCATTATGGCCTCGGTATTGCTCAGTCAGAAGGCGAAATGATGGATACGCCGCAGATTACGCCAGGTGAGGATGTCTGGTCGGCATGGCTGTTGCGGCGGCGCTCCGGCGGAGACGCGGCGCGGGCGCGGCGCGTGGCCGAGACGGTGCACGGTTATGTCGGCAAGGTGCTGGATGGGGCAGCACTCGGGCCGGGGATGGTTATGGCCGATCTGGGCAGCGGCGAAGGCGTTGTTGCCTGGGAGGCGATCGCCCGCATCGGGCCGACGCTGGGGGTCGTGCTGACGGATATTTCGGCGCCTATGCTGATCTATGCCCAGGCGCGGGCACAGGAACTGGAGGTGGCGGCACAATGCCGGTTCGTGGAATGCGGGGCGGCGCGGTTGGCGGGGATTGCCGATGGCTGCCTGGACGCGGTGACGAGCCGCTCGGCGCTGGCGTATGTCGCCGATAAGGAGGCCGCGTTTGCCGAGATGTTCCGGGTGTTGAAGCCGAGGGGGCGGGTTTCCCTGGGCGAGCCGCTGTTCCGCGACGAGGCGCTGGCGGCGGAGGCGATGCGCCGGGCGCTGGCCGAGCCGGGCGCGCCGGAGTTGCTGGCGCTGTTGCACCGGTGGAAGGCGGCGCAGTTTCCCGATACCGAGGCGGCGATCGCGGCCAACCCGATTACCGCTTACGGCGAGCGCGACTTGCTGCGCCTGGCGCAGCAAGTCGGGTTTGAGCAGCTGCATCTGGAACTGCATATCGAGGTGCAGCCCTCGACAGTCACGGATTGGGAGGTTTTTGTCCACGCCTCGCCGCACCCCTGGGCGCCGGGATTGGACCAAATTCTGGCAACGCGGTTCACCCAGGCTGAGCGCGCGACGCTGGAGGCCGCGCTGCGGCCAGAAGTCGAGGCTGGGCGGTTCGTAAGCGCCAGCAGGATGGTTTATCTGACTGCGGTGAAGCCGGGTTAGGGGATGGCGGCTTCGTCGCGGATGAGCTGGCGGGCGAGTTTCAGGGCTTCGAAACCGGCATTGTCGGCTAGGATGCTCAAAAGATGTTCGAGGTGACCGCGCAGGGTGGGGCCCGCGGCGTCACGCTGGGCAGCGATCAGCGCGCGGGCGGTGACGAGGGCTTCGGGACGGGTGGCATCGTCGCCGATGTAAGCCTGTTGCACGGCGTAATAGATTTTCTGCGCCGGGGTAATCGCTTCTTCCTCGGGCAGAATTTGCTTGCCGAAGAGAAAGCGCGCCTGGGTGTTCAACTCCAGCCGCGTGCGGGTTTTGAACCGGATGACCGCTCCGTTGAGGATCATCGATTCGCCTTGCTTCAGTTCGAGGATCAGTGCCGACATGCTGCCCTTTAAGGTGTAGGAAGGCAGATTACTCGCATGATGGCGTTAACAAGGGGTGAAACCGGCGGTCAGGGCTTATCGGCGGCGGCGTTCAGGTCTGTCAGCCAGGACTGGGCTGCGTCGGCCATGTCCGCGTCGCTGTAAAACAGGCTGACGAGGAAGCCGTCGACGGATTCGTTGAGGTTGACCTGAGTCGTGCCGTTTGCGCCGGGGGTTAGCGTCCAGACATAGATGGCGTGGAAATTCAGCACATCGCCGGTGAAGGCGAGGCGTTGGGGCGGGTTGAAGGCCTCGATGGTGGAATTGATGCTCATACCCTGGAGGGTCCAGGAAAACGGGCTGCCCTGCTGTACCGCGCCGACCGCGACCTGGGTGATTTTGGGGTGCCAGTCCGGCCAGGACTGGATATCGGAGAGGAGCGCCCAGACCTTGGCGGGCGGGGCGGAGATTGTGATCTGCTGGCTGGTTTGCAGCGGGGCTTGGGCGTCTGTCTGGCCTTGGGCGGCAAGGGCGGCAAGGGCGGCAGAGGGGCCGGTGTAGCGGTGGTGACAGCCGGTCAGGCTGAGCAGGGCGAGGGGGAGAAAGCAGGCGCGCATTCAGACCTCCGGCAAGGTGGGCTTAAGGCGACCGCCCATCCGCACCGGCTCGATGCGCGTGGCAAGGCCTTTGTCGTTGGTTTCGATGAAGGCGCCGCAGACTGTGGCCGGGCCTTCCGCCGGGGCGAGGCGTTCGCCCGGGAGTTTGCGTGTAAAACGGTTGATCGCCGCTTCCTTGGTCATCCCGATCACGCTATCATAATCTCCGCACATGCCCAGGTCCGTCGCGTAGGCGGTGCCGTTGGGCAGGATCTGGTGGTCCGCCGTCGGGATGTGGGTGTGGGTGCCAAAGACGCCGGAGACGCGGCCGTCGAAAGCGTGGGCGAAGGCCATTTTCTCGGAGGAAGCCTCGCCGTGAAAATCGATGATCGCGGCGTCCAGGCTGTTGCCTAGGCGGTGGCGGGTCAGCAGCGTTTCCAGCGCCTGAAACGGGCAATCCAGCGGGTCCATGAACAACCGGCCCATGAGCTGGGCGACGAGAAGTTTGCGCCCATCGCGCAGGGTGACGACCGCCGAGCCCGCACCCGGCGTGCCGGGGGGATAATTCAGCGGACGCAGGAGGCGTTTTTCCTGGGCGATGTAGGGGATGATCTCGCGCCGGTCCCAGGCGTGGTTGCCCAGCGTCACCGCGTCCGCACCCGCCGCGAAGAGGGCATTGGCCATCTCCGGGGCCAGGCCAAAGCCGTGGCTGGCGTTCTCCGCGTTGACCACGACGGCGTCGAGCTTCAACTGCGCGCGCAATTCGGGGATGGCTTTCAGCGCGGCGTCGCGCCCGGTGCGGCCCAGGAGATCGCCGAGAATCAGTATCTTCATAATGCGGTTATAAGGCCATCGCTGATCGTATAACAATCGGCGCGCAGGGCAGCGAAGGGCTCGGGGTCCGTGCCGGTAATCCAGGCGGCGAGGGTAAGGTTTTGCAGGGCAGCGAAGAGGGCGGCGCGGTGGGCGGCATCGAGATGGACCAGGGGTTCGTCGAGCAGGAGCAAGGGCGCGGTGCCGCGCGCGGCGGCGATCAGTGCCGCGTGACCGAGGACGATGCCGAGCAGCATCGCTTTCTGCTGACCGGTCGAGGAGAGTGCCGCCGGGCGGGTGGTGGTGGCGTCTGTGATCAGCAGGTCGGCTTTTTGCGGGCCGAGGGTGGCGCTGCGATAGGCCGAATCCTGCCTGCGCAGGCGCTGGTAGGCGGCGCGTAGGTCGTCCTCGACAGCGACGGCGGGGGATTGGCCGAGCTTAGCCGCGATGGCGCAGGCAAGGGCAAGGTGGACGCGCGGGAACGGGTCGGCCGCGCCGGCGGCGAGGGTGGTGTTGAGCTGGGCGAGCAGGGCGGCGCGTGTCGCGGTCGCGGCGACGGCGTGGCGGGCCATCGTGTCTTCCAGGGCTTCGAGCCAGAGCGGGTCCGGGTCTTCCGCGAGCAGGCGGTTACGCTGGCTGGCGGCGGACTCAAACGCCGCGATCTCGCGGGCGTGGCTCGGCTCCAGGGCCACCACCAGGCGATCCAGGAACTTGCGCCGCCCGGAGGCGGTCTCGGTGAAGAGGCGGTCCATTTGCGGGGTGAGCCAGACGGCGGCGAGTTTGGCGCCGATTTCGGCCTGGGAGCGGGGTTTTTCGCCGTCCAACTGAAAAACGCGGCGGTCAGGCGCGCCTTGCGCCATGCCGGTGCCGATTTCGAGTTTTTGTCCGTGATCTTCAAGCTGCGCGGCAATGGCCCAACTGCCGCTCGCATCTGCGCCACGGCGGGCAAGCTCGGAGAATTTAGCGCCGCGCAGGCCACGGCCCGGCACCAGCAGCGAGACCGCCTCCAGCAGGTTGGTCTTGCCGGCGCCGTTTGGGCCGGTGAAGAGGTTGATCCGCCCCTGAGGCGCAAAACGCAGCGCCTTGTAGGAGCGGAAATCCGTGAGGGTTAGGCGGGTGAGCTGCGTGGGTTTCAGACCCGCATCGGCATGAGAACATAGACCGCCGAGGCGTCGTCCTGGTCGCGCACCAGCGTCGGCGCGGCACCGTCGGCGAAAACGAATTCCACCTTGCCGCGGATCTGCTCGGTCACGTCGATCAGGTATCGCGCCTGGAAGCCGATCTCGAGCGGGCCGAACTGGTAGTCCACCAACTCCGCGCCGAGTTCTTCCGACGCCGTGCCCTGTTCGGGGGACGCCGCCGAGATAACCAGCAAGTCTTTCGCCAGGGAGAGCTTCACGGGGCGGTGCTTCTCGGCGCTGATCGCAGAGACGCGGCCTACGGCGTCGTTGAAATCTTTTTTGTCCACGCGCAGCACCTTGTCATTCCCGCGCGGGATCACGCGATCATAATCGGGGAATGTGCCGTCGATCAGCTTGCTGGTCAGGCGCATGGTGCCGATGGTGAACTGGATGCGCGTCTCGGAGAGGGAGACTTCGACTTCGGCGGAGACCTCATCCAGCAGCTTGCGCAGCTCGTTGACGGTTTTGCGCGGGATAATGACACCGGGCATCCCCGCCGCACCTTCCGGCAGCGGCTCCTCAACGCGGGCGAGACGGTGTCCGTCCGTCGCTACGGCGCGCAGGACGGGGCCGGATTCGGCCTCGGCGGCGTGGAGGTAGATTCCGTTGAGATAATAACGGGTTTCCTCAGTCGAGATCGCGAATTTGGTGCGGTCGATCAGGCCGCGCAGTTCCTGGCCTGAGAGGACGAAGGTATGGGTCAGCTTGCCCGCGTCGAGCTTAGGGAATTCATCGACGCTGAGCGCCACCAGGCTAGTCGCGTAGCGGCCGGCGCGCAGGGCGAGTTGGGCGTCTCCGCCGGGATGGTCCAGCTCGATCATCGCGTTGTCGGGCTGGCGGCGGACGATCTCGTACAGCGTTGCCGCGGGCACGGTGATCGCGCCGTTGCGCGAGGTTTCTGCCGTGATTTCCTCGACCAAGGCAATCTCAAGGTCGGTTGCGGCGATGGTGAGTTTGCCGTCGCGTACGGCGAGCAGCACGTTGGCCAGGATGGGGATGGTGTTGCGTTTTTCGACCACGTTCTGCACGTGGGCCAGCGACTTCATCAACGTGGCGCGGTCGGCCTTGAACTTCATGATACCCTTCCAGACGTAAACCGGATTCTTTGCCCCGTGATCGGGACCGATTCGTGTTTAGCCTAGCAAGGGAGTCGGGTATAGGGAAGGTGTGGATTTATCAGGGTCTGTGGCCTGTCGCCCCCCGCGGGCTCAGGGCAGCGCCCTGGCTTTTCTATTAGCTCTCCAGCATCCGGCGCAGCAATTCCACATCCTCGCCGAAGGAAGCGTCCTGGGCGATCAGCTCGGTCACGCGCGAGACGGCATGCATCACCGTGGTGTGGTCGCGGTCACCGAAGTGGCGGCCGATGTCGGGTAGGGATTTGCTGGTCAGCTGCTTGGCCAGATACATCGCGATCTGGCGTGGACGGGCGATGTTGCGCGCGCGCCGCGCGGAGGACATTTCCGAGATGCGGATATTGTAATGATCAGCGACGCGCTTCTGGATTTCCTGGATCGAGACTTTGCGATCGAAGGCCTTGAGCACGTCGTGCAGCACTTCATGCGCGGTTTCCATCGTCAGCGGGCGGTCGAACAAATTGGCGTGGGCGACGAGGCGGTTCAGCGCGCCTTCGAGTTCGCGCACGTTGGAGGTGATTTTGCGCGCCAAAAACTCCAACACCTTGCCGGGGACTTCGACGCCCGCGCGGCTCGCCTTGGCTTCCAGGATCGAAATACGCAACTCGAATGTGGTCGCGTGCAGATCCGCCACCATGCCGCAGCCAAGACGGGTGCGCAGGCGGTCTTCCAGGCCGGAAAGATCGGACGGGGATTTGTCGGCGGAGATGACGATCTGTTTGCCGGCATCGACCAGGGCGTTGAAGGTGTGGAAAAATTCTTCCTGCGTGTTGTCCTTGCCTATAAGGAACTGCAGGTCGTCGATCATCAACACATCGACGCTGCGCAATTCGTTCTTGAATTCGAGCGTGGATTGCGAGCGCAGCGCGTTAATGAAGCGGTACATGAATTTTTCCGCTGACATATAGGCAACGGAAACCGAGCCGCCGCCGTTCTGGCGGTTGGAAAGCTCCCAGGCGATGGCGTGCATCAGATGGGTCTTGCCCAGGCCGACGCCGCCATAGAGGAAGAGCGGGTTGAAACCGGCGGTCGCCGGGGATTCCGAGACGCGGCGCGCGCATGCATAAGCGAATTCGTTCGGCTTGCCGACGACAAAGGTCTCGAAGGTGAAACGCGGGTCGAGCGGGGCGGCGACATCGGCGCGCGCGATCGGTGCGACCGGCGCCGAGGCAGCGACAGGGGCCGGTGCGGGTGCGGGTTCGGCCAGGTTGGGCGCGGTGCCGCGGCCTGCCGTGCGGATATCCACCTGGCGGATCGCCGGGTTCTCGGCCTGCCATAGGGCCGTGATCAACTCGCCGTATTCCTTGTTTACCCAATCGCGCAGGAAGCGTGTGGGCAGGATGACGGTCGCCTCGTCGCCATCGACCCCGGCAAAAGCCACTTGCTTGAGCCAAGTGCGGTACTCAACCTCCCCGACCTCAACCTGCAGACGCGCGCGTACACGCGCCCACTGTTCCGCGAAGCCGGTATGATCCTCCTGCACAGCCGACACCTTCAACGCCACGTCAGACCCCCGCATGAACACACCGCGCGGACAACTTTCCAACGGGCGCGATAGACGTAAAACGCCATTTCCGCCCAGCAGTCTGGAAGCGAGAAAGTCCGAGCATAATGATGATTTCCCAGAAATGAGACAGTCGAAGGTTATCTGTTGTGGAGCGGAGTTTAAGGTAGGACGGCCTCAATAGGCAAGCCTTGTGTGGATGCAGCACGACAGACAAGTCTATGTATCACGAAAAACTTGCTTCAAAAACAAAAGGTTTTTGAAGAATAAGAATCTAAAATTAACGCGTACATTACAGATTCGTCATTAACGCAGCGCGCACAAAAACAGACCGGTGTAATCATCGTGACAACGAGATTACACCGGCACTGGAATTATCTTTAATTTTATACGGCGCTTTACAACAAAAAGTTGCGGCGATTAAGCGGCGGCGACAGCTTTCACCCGGGCAGAAAGGCGGGAGATCTTGCGCGAAACCGTGTTGGCCTTGAGCACACCCTTACCAGCGGCGCGCTGCAATTCAGGCTGAGCAGCGCGGAAAGCGGCCAAAGCGGCTTCCTTGTTGCCGGAGGCAACAGCTTCCTCAACCTTGCGGATGGCGCCATGGACGCGCGACTTGCGTGCCTTGTTGCGCATGGTGCGCTTGAGCGTCTGGCGAATGCGTTTTTGGGCGGATGCTATATTGGCCATGAATGTCCGACAAAGTGGTGGTGTTTAACGAAGCGCGCGGTCTAGACCGGAGAGAGGGTAACGTCAAGGCTGGGAGAGACTATAGTTCGCGGATCACCCAGCGTTTGCGCATCGGCTCGGTAACCTCCCAGGTCCCCGCGAAGCCGGGTTCGATCACGAAGGTGTCCCCCGGACCCGCAGCGATGCTGCGTCCGTCATCGCCGCGCAGGATGCAGGCGCCCGAGAGCATCTGCACGTATTCCCATTCGTCATAGGCGACGCGCCATTTACCAGGTGTCGCCTCCCACTCTCCCGCGCTGATTTTTTGCGCGGGGTTGTCGTATTGTACCCAGGTGCGGGTTTGCGGCGCGCCCGAGACGAGCTTCTCGGCCGCGATCGGGGCCCAGGGCGCATCGCCCGCCGCAGGGAGTTTGTTCAGCCCGCTCATTGAGCGGCTGGGACCGGCAGGGCGGCGGGGCCAGCACCGGGGAGATATTGCGGCACGGCGGCGGAGATGTTGCCCGTGCCCGCGGGAACCGGGGTTGTGGGCGCGGCGGGGGCGCTCAGCGGCATCGCCTGGATGCCGGCACTGGAAGCCGGACCAGCACCCGCAGCAGACGGTGCGGCATAAGAGGGCGTGTTCGACCAGACCAGCCAGGGGCCGAGATTGTGCTGGATCTGGTATTGGAGCTGTACGTTCATGCTGTCCATCAGCCGCTTGGTAAGATCGTAGAGCGCGGCCTGGACATCGCTCTGCGAGGCGTCCGGGTCCGGAGCGGTCTGGGTTGCGGTAACGGTGGCCTCGGTAT
>DAOMCN010000077.1:0-8298 GCA_035427885.1 Acidocella sp.
CACCACGGCAACGGCACGCAGCAGATCTTCTATCAGCGCGATGACGTCCTTTTCGTTTCCCTGCACGGCCACCCGGACGAGGAATACCCCTATCTCCTGGGCTATGAGGACGAAACCGGGACCGGCCCAGGGGAGGGGCTCAACCTGAATTTTCCCCTGCACTGGGGGACAGGCTGGCCTGAATGGTCCGCCGCGCTGGACGTCGGGCTGTCGCGCATCGCCGATTATGGCGCGGACGCGATCGTCGTCTCGCTTGGCGTGGACACGTATAAAGGCGACCCGATCTCGCATTTCCAGCTCGACCACGAGCACTTCACCCAAACCGGCGGGCGCATCGCGGCCTTGGATAAGCCGACATTATTCGTAATGGAAGGCGGTTACGCGGTAGCGGAAATCGGCATCAATGCCGTGAATGTTCTGACCGGCTTCAAATCCGCTTAAAGTCTGCTCGCCTGAGGTTGGCGCGCTTGCGTCTGCGTGAACACGCTCCAGCGGCCAAAAAAATCCCCGCCGGGTAACCCTGGCGGGGATTGCTGTTTTTGTCGTCGTTATTGCAGCAGCGTCGGCTGCGTCATCATCATATCGCCGGGCAACATCGTGCGCGCATAGAGCGTGTTGAACATCCATACGGTGATGCCGATGGTGATGATGAACAGCGGGATGGTGAGGACGAGCGAGACGCTTTTCCAGATCTGCGCGCGCGAAATATCGAGCCCGAAGAACAGCGCCGCCTGAGAGAACAGCGAGAGCAGCGCGAGCCCGGCGATCGACTCCGCGAACGGCACGTAGGGCAGGCGTCGTTGCAGGGTAATCACCAGCGCCGCCAGCATCAGGATCATCGTGGTGCCGAAGCCGACGATATAGCGCGCGGCGCTGGCCTGCTGGACCTCGGGATGGGCCAGCGGATCGGAGTGATGAGTGGACATCAGAAGCCTCCCAGAAGATAGACATACACATAGACGCAGACCCAGACGGAAGCCTGGAACTGCCAGAACAACCGCAGGTTCAGCAACCGCGCCACGACATCGCCGGTAAACCCAGAGCGGGCGACCTGCACGAGCATGACGAGCATCCACAGGATGCCGAACACCATGTGCAGCCCGTGCGAGGCGATCATCATGAAGAACACGGAGAGGAAGCCGCTGCGTTGCGGCCCGTCGCCCTGGGCGATGAGGCCGAGCAGATCGTGCGCCTCGAACCCGAGGAACACGACGGCCAGCACGATGGCGCCGAGAATGCCGTGGACCACGCCGATTTTGCTGCCATTTTTCAGCGCTACGGTGGCGAGGCTGTAGGCGAGCACACTGCCCAGAACGGCGATAGTCTGCCAGAAGCCTTCGAGCGGATGCACGACCTGCTGCGCAATCGGCCCGCCCGCGGCGTTGAACGGATTGTCCAACACCCCGTAAGCGGCGAACAGCGAGGCGAAGATCAGCGCATCGCTCATCATGTAGAGCCAGAAGCCCAGTGTGCGGGCCGAGATCGTATCATGCCCCTCGGCCCCGTGATGCCAGAGGAGCGTCTCGGCGCCCGCTGCTATTTTCGTGGCCATTAATGCGCCTCCGCTTCGGTAATGGGCTGTCTCGCGGGTTGTTCGGCAACGATGCCGCCCAACTCCGCCTGGTTCTCCATCTTCTCGATCTCCTCGGGCTTCAGCTCATAACCAAGGTTCTTGTCGAAGGAGCGGATGATCACGACGATGATGATGCCGAGCAGGGCAAAGCCCGCCATCCACCAGATCCGCCAGATCATGCCAAAGCCGAACGCCAGGGTCAGCACCCCGATAATCGGCGCAACCGCGGTGTTACAGGGCATATGGATCGCCTCGTAATGGTCCGGCTTGACGTTCTCCAGACCGTTTTCGCGCCGCCAGGCCAGTTCGTCGCGCGCGTTGACCTGCGGCGTCACGGCGAAATTGTAGAACGGCACGGGCGAAGGTGTCATCCATTCCAGCGTGCGCGCCGTGCCCCACGGGTCCGAGGAGACCCGGTTTTGGGCCCGGTCGCGCAGGCTGACGTAGAGCATCTTCACGAAGTAGAGGATGGACACGAGGTAGAGGATCATGCCCGCTTCCTCGACCACGAGCATCGGCTTCCAGTCGGTATCGTAGAGATAATCGAGCCGGCGGGTTTCCCCCTCGAAGCCTAGCGCGAACATCGCCAGGAAGACCAGCGCGGTGGCGATGGCGAAGGTCCAGAAGAACATCTTGCCGGTGCGCTCATCCAGCGGGAAACCGAAAATTTTCGGAAACCAGTAGATGACCGCGCCGAAGATGGCGAAGGTGATCATCAGCACCATGCAGTGGAAATGCGCGATGACGAAAACGCTGTCATGCACGGTGTAGTTCACGGCAGGCTCGGCCAGCATCATGCCGGTCAGACCGCCAAGCAGCAGCAGGAACAAGCCGCCGACCGCCCAGAGCATCGGCGTGGTGAAGGTCAGGCGGCCGCGGTAGAGGGTGAACAGCCAGTTGAACACTTTCACGCCGGTTGGAATCCCGACGAGCATGGTCGCGATGCTGAAGAACCCGTTGACATCCGGCCCGGCACCCATCGTGAAGAAATGGTGCAGCCAAACCGCCCAGGAAATCCCGGCGATGGTCAGCGTCGCCGCCACCATGGTGACGTAGCCAAACAGTGCCTTCTGCGCGAAGGTCGGGATGATCTCGGAAAAAATGCCGAAGGCTGGGAGCACGAGGAAGTAAACCTCGGGGTGGCCCCAGATCCAGAACAGGTTGGTATAGAGCATCAGATTGCCGCCGTCGCCTGCGGTATAGAAATGCGTCCCGAGGTAACGGTCCGCGCCGAGCAGCGCCAGGGCGACGCCAAGCACGGGGAAGGCGGTCAGGCCGATGACGCTGGTGGAGAGCGTCGTCCAGGTGAACACCGGCAGGCGGAACCAGGTCATCCCCGGCGCGCGCATTTCGATGATGGTGGCGATGACGTTGATGGCGTTCAGCGTCGTGCCGATACTGGAGATCTGAATGGCCCACATCCAGTAATCGACGCCAACGCCCGGGCTGTAGGGAAGCTCGGTTAGCGGGATCAGCCCGACCCAGCCGGCGGCGGAGAAATCGCCGACGAAGAGCGAGATCATGACCAGCGCCGCGCCAGCCGTGGTAAGCCACAGACTGACCGCGTTCATATACGGGAAGGCCATATCGCGCGCGCCGATCTGCAGTGGCACGATGATATTGCCAAGCCCGGCCAGGATGGGCGTGGCGGCGAAGATCAGCATGATCGTGCCGTGCGCGCTATAGATCTGATCGAAATGGAAAGGCGGAATAAACCCATGGGCCGCACCCAGCACGCCTGTGGAGTGCGGCCCATCGGCCATCACCTGCTGGGTGCGGATCATCAGCCCGTCGGCAAAGCCGCGGAAGAGCATGACGAGGCCGACGATGATGTACATCACGCCGATTTTTTTGTGATCGACGGTGGTGATCCACTCGCGCCACAAATAGCCTAGCTTGCCGAAATACAGCACCGAGCCAACCACCGCCGCGCCCGCGATGGCGGCAAAGATAAAGGTGGCGACGATAATCGGGTTGTCATAAGGGAGCGCCGAGAGCGTCAGACGGCCGAAGAGTAACGACCAGGGGCCTTGTAGTTGGACCAGCACGATCAGACCTTTCCTTTAACTTACTTGGCGGCAGAGGCTTGAGGCCCCTGCGCCGAAACATCCGCGATGCTCTTCGTGAGAGCGGCGGGGACGGGGTAAACCACGCCTGCATTGGCGGCGTCGTAGACTTTCTCGAACAGCTTGGGATCAACATTCGAGAAATAGGCCGGCTTGGCGCTGACATTGACGGTCGGCTGCGCCAATTTCTGGAACGCGGCATACGAGAGCTGCGTCGGGCTCGCCTGCACGGTGCTGATCCATTTATCGAAGTCCGCCGGGGCGACGATCTTGGTGGCAAAGCGCATCCAGGAGAAACCCGCACCGCTGAAATCCGTCGAAAAACCCTCGAAGTTTCCGGTCTGGTCGGATTCGAACGCGTCCTTGGTGCGCATCCCCGGCATGACATCGATCATCGGCGCGAGCTGCGGAATATAGAAACCGTTCATCACGCTGGTCGAGGTCAAGCGCAGCTGCACATTGCGCCCAGCAGGCACCTCAAGTTCGTCGATGGTGGCGATATGCTGCGCGGGATAGACAAAGATCCACTGCCAATCGGTGGTGATGACATCGACATCAAGCGGCGCGGCGGCGTTGCTCTCAAGGACGGTCGGCCCATAGGGGTTGACCATAAAAATGCTTTTGAATGAAAAATAGCCAAGTGCAGCGACCATGATGAGCGGAACGCCCCAGACCAGAAATTCCAGCGTCAGCGAGTGCGACCAGTCGGGTGTATGGGTGGCGTTGCGCGAATGATGGTAGCGCCAGGAGAACACGCCGATCATGACGGCGACCGGCAGGATGATGATCAGCATGACGCCGACATCGATGATCGTATAGAGCAACTCTGTATGGGCGATAGCGCCGACCGGGTGGAACAAACGATAATCCCCGGTGCTGCAACCTGCGAGGGCGAGCATGGGAAACAGGACAAGTTGCCGTAAAAACCGCAAGAAACAGCCCCCCGCTCAGGACTGGATCGCCTGAGTCACTAGAAGTGAGACGTAAAATTAAGTAATCCGCCAGCGTTTTTGCGCGGAATGTTGCCATTCCGCGCTGCCTCGCCGACAAAATACCAGTCGGGATTAAATTGATTCTTGCCCCCGTGCAACCCACAAGCGCCCGCCGCGCAGACGCGCCAAAGGGGCGGACCCGCGGTTTACCGCGGCGGTCCGCCCCTTTGGCGCGTCTGCGCGGCGCTCCGGGGTTAGTGGATGATGCGGCGGTAGAGGTGCCAGTTGGCGTGGCCCAGGATGGGCAGCACCACGGTCAGACCGAGCAACCCGGGCAACGCGCCAAGGATCAGCCCGGCGACGATGACCCCGCCCCAGCCCAGGGCAACGCCCGGATTACGCAGCGCCGCGCGCACGGAGGCGCCGATCGCCTGTGTCACTGTAACGTCGCGGTCCAGTGTCATCGGAAACGAGACCAGCCCGATCGCCAGCGTGATCACCGCGAACGCCGCCCCGCTCAGGCATCCGGCCATGATCATCGTCCAGCCAGCACGGGTGGTGAACATGGTGGAGAAAAAGGACGCCTGCGACGCCGGAAGCTGGCCAAGGGTCATGCCATAGACAACCCCTGCGACCACGATCCAGGCCAGGAACAGGCCGATGACGATTAGGCACAACCGCTGGATAGCTTTGAGCTTGGGGTACTCGAAGATCCGCGCCGCCGCCTCGGAGCTGGTCACGCCCTCGATCTCGCGTTGGCGGCTGAGGGCGGCGAACCACATCGTCGCCATCGGCCCGACCAGCGCGAACCCGGCAAGAACGGGGAAGACAAACGGCAGTAGCGCCTGGTCCACGACCACGGCGGCGACAAAAATAGCGGCAATAGGGTAAAGGACGGCCATCACCAGCACGTCCGTCCGACAGATGCGCCAATCCTCGAAGCCGCGCAGCAGCGCCTCTTTCATATCCTCGAATGACACCTTGCGCACGTTATACGGAGCCGGAGCAGAGCTGGGCCGCGAGACGCCGCCTTGCGTGGCGGTGGCGGATGTCATGGCAAGAACAGAGGCGGGGAGGGTCATGTCCGGTAGGCTCATAGTCGTTTTCCCTAGATTCATTGTTTCGTATTTTGTTCTGCGGTGGTTTTTGGCGTAAAATGACAGAACGTTTAGTCAGCTATGGTCTAACGATATAGGAAGCGGTCCCCGCTCCGCCAGCAGAATTTTTCCCTCATCCTCACAAAACCGGCGACACGGGCCTATATAGGTAACCGCGCAGCGCGCCAGGATGGTTGCCGTAATTCCGCCTGACGCGTAACGCAGATTCAAACTCGGATTTTCTTGTCAAAATAGGATCGCCCCATGCCCGCATACCGCTCCAGAACCTCCACCCACGGCCGCAATATGGCAGGTGCGCGCAGCCTCTGGCGCGCAACAGGCATGGGCGACGGCGATTTTGGTAAGCCAATCATCGCCATCGCCAATTCCTTCACCCAGTTTGTGCCGGGGCATGTCCACCTTAAGGACCTCGGCCAGATGGTCGCGCGCGAGATCGAGAAGGCGGGCGGCGTCGCCAAGGAGTTCAACACCATCGCGGTCGATGACGGCATCGCCATGGGCCATTCGGGGATGCTCTACAGCCTGCCCTCGCGCGAGTTGATCGCCGATTCCGTCGAATACATGGTCAACGCCCATTGCGCCGATGCGCTGGTCTGCATTTCCAACTGCGACAAGATCACCCCGGGAATGCTGATGGCGTCCTTGCGTTTGAACATCCCCACCATCTTCGTCTCCGGCGGGCCGATGGAAGCGGGCAAGGTTGTCGACGGGCTGAAAACCATCTCGCTCGACCTGATCGACGCGATGGTGGCGGCGGCGGACCCCAATGTGTCCGACGCCCAGGCCGAAGTGTTGGAACGCTCTGCCTGCCCGACCTGCGGCTCCTGCTCGGGCATGTTCACCGCCAATTCGATGAACTGCCTGACCGAGGCGCTCGGCCTCTCGCTCCCCGGCAATGGCAGCCTGCTCGCCACCCATGCGGACCGCCGCGAGCTGTTCCTCGAAGCGGGGCGGCGCATCGTCTCCCTCGCGCGCCGATGGTACGAGAAGGACGACGCCTCGGCCCTGCCGCGCACCATCGCCAATTTCCAGGCCTTCGAGAACGCCATGTCCCTCGACATCGCGATGGGCGGCTCGACCAACACGGTCCTGCACCTTCTGGCTGCGGCGCAGGAGGGGGAAATCCCCTTCACGATGGCTGATATCGACCGCCTCTCCCGGCGCGTTCCCAATCTCTGTAAAGTCGCGCCATCCAAATCCGACGTTCATATGGAGGATGTCCATCGCGCGGGCGGTATCATGTCGATCCTGGGCGAGCTGAACCGCGCCGGGCTGATTCACACCGCAACTCCGACCGTTCACGCGCCGAGCCTGGCCGAGGCGCTGGCCGAATGGGACATCGCCGCGACGCCGACACAGGCGGCGGAGACGCTGTTCGCCGCGGCCCCAGGCGGCGTGCGCACCACGGAAGCCTTCAGCCAGGCGCGCCGCTACGAGGCACTCGACCTCGACCGCGAGAAGGGCGTCATCCGCGATGTCGCCCATGCCTTCAGCCCCGATGGTGGCCTCGCCGTCCTCTCGGGCAATATCGCGATTGATGGCGCGATCGTGAAAACCGCGGGCGTTGATCCCTCGGCGCTGGTGTTCTCCGGCCCGGCCCGTATTTTCGAGAGCCAGGACGACGCCGTGGCGGCCATCCTAGGCAACAAGATCAAGGCGGGGGATGTGGTGGTGATCCGCTATGAAGGCCCCAAAGGCGGCCCCGGTATGCAGGAGATGCTCTACCCGACGAGCTATCTGAAATCCAAAGGCCTGGGCAAGGTCTGCGCCCTGGTGACGGACGGCCGTTTCTCGGGCGGCACGGCGGGCCTCTCCATCGGCCACGCCTCGCCCGAAGCAGCGGAAGGCGGCGCCATCGGCCTGCTCGTTGAGGGTGACAAGATCGAGATCGACATCCCCAAACGTATCCTGCGCGTGGCGCTCTCGGACGCCGAACTCGCCGCCCGCCGCGCCGCGATGGAAGCCAAAGGCGACGCCGCCTGGCAGCCAGACCGCGAACGCCATGTCTCGCCCGCGCTGCAAGCCTACGCCGCCATGACCACGAGTGCCGCGCGCGGCGCCGTGCGCGACGTGACCCAGCTGCGCCGGAGCAAATAAGAAATAAGCAGGTAACGCCGGGAACCGTGTCTTGGCGTTACCTGCTTATCCTGTATGCTTAAAACACTGCCTCATAGGGGACGAACGCATGACCCGCTTATTTCTGCTCTCCGTACTAGGCCTCTCGCTCGGCGGCGCCGCCCTGGCGCAAACCTCTCCACCCTCCCAGGCCTATACCTCCTCGGGCGGCAACAAGCCAAAATCCTCGCTCATCACCGAAGGCGAGAAGGCAACCAAAACCAATAAGAACGACACCAGCGGCACCAGCGCGAACGTCCCCACCGTGCCGCAGATCGCGCTGCACCCCCAGGCGCCAATCGGCTCTGGCACGCCGATGAGCGGTCCGGGCGGTACGGTGAAGTCTCACTAAAGAAGCGAGAGCATGATCGCACTTAAAGCGGTCATGCTCTAAGCCCGCGCCCTGTCGTTGGCGGGTTCCTGGCCAAAATTCGGCTGGAACAGGTTGGCGACCTGGATATCCTCGAAACGACAGATACATTCAATAAATTTGC
>DAOMCN010000078.1:0-8296 GCA_035427885.1 Acidocella sp.
CTTCACGGAGGCGCACGATATCTTCAACCCCTGCCACGCCACCCGACGCGATAACATTGATGGCGACGGTTGCCGCGAGCGCTTCGGTTGCTTCGAGGTTGAGGCCAGAAAGCATCCCGTCGCGCGCAATGTCTGTGTAGATGATTGCGGTGATACCCGAATCTTCAAGGTGTTTTGCGATCTCTGTCGCTGTCAGGGTCGACGTTTGTGACCAGCCTTCTGTGGCGACCATGCCGGATTTGGCGTCGATCCCGACCGCGATGTGGCCAGGGAATTTTTTGCCGGCTTCAAAGACCAACTCGGGGTTTTTGGCGGCGGCGCTGCCTAGGATAACGCGGGTGATGCCTGCCGCAAGCCAGGTTTCGATCTGGGCGATGCTGCGGATGCCACCGCCGAGCTGCACCGGGACGCTGACCGAGGCAAGGATGGCGCGCACGGCGTCCTCGTTCACCGGCTTGCCCGCGAAGGCGCCGTTGAGGTCCACGACATGCACCCAGGAAAAGCCAACAGTCTGCCAGCGCGCGGCCTGTGCGCCGGGGTCGGTGGCATAGACCGTGGCCTGGTCCATTTCGCCGCGTTGCAGACGCACGCAGGCGCCGTCTTTGAGGTCGATGGCGGGGTAGAGTGTCAGGGTCATTTTTGCAGCAGCTTATAATAGAAATGGCCGGCGAGCGTCGTACCTTTGACGCGCGCATAGGCGGGGTGGGTGCCCCAGCGGATGTAGCCCGCGGCCTCATACATGGCGATGGCGGCTTCCTGGGTTTCGCGCACATCGAGGTTAAGGACGCGGTAGCCCAGGCTGCGGGCGCGCTCCTCCGCGCAGAGCAGGATCGCCCGCGCCAGGCCGTGGCCGCGCGCGTATGGGGCAACGAAATGGTGCTGGATGCTGACCGCGAAGGCCTGCACCTCGTTATTGCGCGAGGGAAGCTGGAGCTGCACCGCGCCGTAGACTACGCCGTCCATCCGGCCAACGATCAGCTCGCGCTCGGGCACCAGCAGGACGCCACGGAAGTATTGTTCCACCAGCGCGGCCTTGGGCGGTTTGGCCCAGCCAAAGCCGCCACCGTCCAGCACCGCCGCCGTCGCCGCTTCGGCCAGGGCGTGTAGGTCTGTCTCGTCCTCGAAATACTCAAGGCGCTCGGCGCTGAGCGTGGTGGGAGGGGGGAGATCGTATTTCACCGCTGCCTCTTCGCGCTTTGAGGGCGGGTAATCAAGAGACATGCGATGACAGATTGTGGTTCATGGTTCCCAGGTGAGGAAATTGCTCATGATCTGGAGACCGACGCTCTGGCTTTTTTCGACATGAAACTGCGTCCCGGCGCGGTTACCCGAGGCGACCATGGCGACGACCGGGCCATCATAATCCGTCGTGGCGATGATCTCGTCCTTGTTGCCGCCGCTGAGGGCGTAGGAATGGACAAAATAGGCGTGATCGCCGGGGCGCAGGCCGTTCAGCAGATGGTGCGCGCCGGGCTCGAAGATCAGGTCGTTCCAGCCCATATGCGGTAGGCGTTCGGTTTTGGTCGGCAGGAGGGCGATTTCCCCTTGGACCCAGCCAAATCCGGGGGTAATGGTGTGTTCCAGTCCGCGCTCGGCCATCAACTGCATGCCAACGCAGATGCCCAGGAACGGCGTGCCTTGCGCGACGCGGGCGAACATCGCGTCCTGTAGCCCATCGACGGCTTGCAGACCGGCGATGCAGTCGGCGAAGGCGCCCTGGCCGGGGAGGATCAGCCGCTCGGCGCGGGCGATGATCTCCGGGTCGGCGGTGATGCGTACATCGGCCTTTAGCCCGAGCTGTTCGGCGGCGAGAGCGGCGCTGCGCGCGGCGGAGGCGAGGTTGCCGCTGTTATAGTCAATGACGGCGACGAGCATTGGCTTAGATCATGCCCTTGGTGGAGGGGATTTCTCCCGCCTGGCGCGGGTCGATCTCGACTGCCTGGCGCAGGGCGCGCGCGGCGGCCTTGAAGCTCGCTTCGGCGACGTGGTGGGCGTTGACGCCGGAGATCTGGCGCACATGAAGGGTGAAGAGGCCGTTGCCAGTCAGCGCACGGAAAAATTCCTCGACGAGCTGCGTGTCCATGAAGCCCAGGGCGGCGCGCTCGAAGGTGACGTTCCAGGTCAGATGCGCGCGGCCCGAGAGGTCGATCGCGGCATCGACCAGGGCTTCGTCCATAGGGATGCACGCCTGGCCGAATCGGGTAATGCCGCGCTTTTGGCCGAGCGCGTTGGCCAGAGTCTTGCCGAGGACGATACCAACATCCTCGACCGTGTGGTGCGCGTCGATATGCAGGTCGCCCTTGGCCTGGATGTCCAGATCGAACAGGCCGTGCCGTCCGAAGGCGGTGAGCATGTGGTCGAAAAACCCGACGCCGGTGGAGATGTTGGTTTTACCGGTGCCATCCA
This sequence comes from Acidocella sp., assembly GCA_035427885.1. Classification (GTDB taxonomy): domain Bacteria; phylum Pseudomonadota; class Alphaproteobacteria; order Acetobacterales; family Acetobacteraceae; genus Acidocella. The sequence goes on from DAOMCN010000078.1 coordinate 2,407, forward strand.
GGTTCAGGTGGATGGTGATGTCGGTCTCGGAGGTTTTGCGGGACAGTTCGGAGGTGCGTGCCATGTTAGCGGCCTACAACAATGCTGGATAAATTCAAACCGGGCGGCGCTGTAAAACCACTTTGGCGGTGAAAATCTGCACCGGCTCACCATTCTGGTTGAGGGTTTCGGTGCGGATCGTGGCCATGCCGCGATCGGGCTTGGAACGCGATGGGGTGACTTCCAGGATTTCACTCACCGTGTGTAGGATATCGCCGGGGCGAGTTGGACGCGGCCAGGAGATTTCCCCGCCGGCGCCGATTACGCCGTCGGCGAGGGGCAGGCTCTCGACCAGCAGCTTCATTGTTAGCGCGGCGGTGTGCCAGCCGCTCGCAGCTAAGGTGCCGAACAGGGAGGCTTGGGCGTCTTCCTCGCTCAGGTGGAATGGTTGCGGGTCGTAGCTGGCGGCGAAAAGTTTGATCTGCGCCGCGTCGAGGGTAAGCTTGCCGCTGGTGAAGCGCATGCCGGGGCGCAGGTCTTCAAGATAGAGCGTCATGCGGGCGGATTCCTTTGGCTTAGGTTCGGATGATTGTGGCTTAATTTGGGAGGAAACCGGGGCTGGGCAAGTCAGGGCTCCGATGCATTGGCGGGGGTACTCTGGTGGTGGGACGACTTGTAGAACTTTGCCATGCTCAGCCCCAGCGATAAAAAATTGCCGTTCCTGCTGGGGTTCCTGATCGCCGTTGGGCCGGTCTCCACCGATATGTATTTGCCAGCGTTTCCCCAGATGGCGCGCGATCTGCACGATATTGCGGCGCCGCAATACTCTCTTGCGGCGTATTTTATTGGCCTCGCCATCGGGCAGATGACGCAAGGGGCGTTGGCCGACAGGCTGGGGCGGCGCTGGCCGCTATTGGGCGGGCTGGTGGTTTATACGATTGCCTCGTTTGGCTGCGCGCTGAGCTGGGATGTGTCCTCGCTCGTCGTGTTCCGCTTTTTGACGGCGCTGGGAGCTTCGGCGGGGGTGGTGATTCCGCGCGCGATGGTGCGCGACCTGGCCGACGGCGCGGCGGCGGCAAAAATGTTTTCTAAGCTGATGCTGGTGATGGGGGTGGCGCCAATCGCCGCGCCGATGCTGGGCTCGGCGGTCGTGCTGTTCGCCAGCTGGCGGATAATTTTTGTCATCTGCGCCCTCTACGGCGTGATCGCGGTGGCGGCCATCTGGTTTTGGTTGCCTGATACCCTGGCGCCGGAGAGGCGGACGCGGATTGGGCCCGTGCAGGTGATTGTCCGCTATGGCCGGATTTTCGGCGAACGGGCGTTTGTTAGCCATGCGTCGATCGCGGCGTTCACCTCGGCCTGTCTATTTGCCTACCTCTCGGCGACGCCGCAAATTTTTATCGGCCTCTATGGTTGGAGCAGTGCGGGGTACGCTGCGCTGTTCGGGGTTAATTCGATGGCCTATATTGCCTATAATCAGCTCAACCCCATCCTTGTGCTGCGCTTTGGTTTTGCTCCGGTTATTACGGTGGCGTCCTCGGTGCTGTTGCTGGTGTGCGTTGTGCTGGTGGTGTTGGCCTTTGCGCCGCACGGGCCTTACGCGCTGGCGGCGGCGTTGCTGGTGAGCGAGTTGGGATTCGGACTGGTACAGCCGTGCGCGATGGTCGGCGCGCTCTCCAAGCATCAGGCGCATGCGGCAAGCGCCTCGGCGTTGATGGGGACGATGCAATATGGCGGCGGGGCGCTGGCTAGCCTCGCGGTCGGTGTGCTTGCCGATGGCAGCTCCAGGCCTATGGCGCTGACGATGCTGCTATGCGCGGGCGCTGCCGTGCTTGCGGCATTGCTGCGGCCTCGGTTAAATTTGGTCAGTTCGGAGAAATGATATGACCCCCAGTATTGTCGGTATTCCTGCCTGCACGAAACTTGTTTCCAACTATATCCAGCACGCCACCCCGGCGCGCTACGGGGCGGCGCTGATCGAGGCGGCGAACGCGATGCCGGTGCTGATCCCGCCCGAGGGCGAGGCGATGGTGGCGCTGCTCGACCGGTTGGATGGGATCATGTTCAACGGCAGTCCGTCCAATGTCGCGCCGATGCGCTATGGCGCGGATTTTGATGCGACGCCGGACGCCCATGACCCGGAGCGCGACGCGACCACGCTGCCGCTGATCCGCGCGGCGCTGGGGCGCGGGTTGCCGATTCTGTGCATCTGCCGGGGGTTACAGGAGCTCAACGTGGCGCTGGGCGGCACGTTGACCCAGGAGGTGCATAATCTGTCCGGGCGCATGGACCACCGGGCGGGCGAGGGGACGCGCGAGCAACTCTTCGCGGTTAAGCATGAGGTCACGCTGAGCGGGATGCTAGCGCGGATCTCTGGGGCGGAGACGATTGCGGTAAATTCGCTTCACGGGCAGGCGATTGACCAACTGGCCGAGGGGCTTGTCGTCGAGGCGTTGGCGCCGGATGGGACGATCGAGGCCATCCGGGTTGCGGACGCGAAGCGCTTCGCGATCGGCGTGCAATGGCACCCGGAATGGGAGGTCATGCATTTCCCAGACCGGCTGCGGCTGTTCCAGGCTTTCGGCGAGGCTTGTGCGGCGTATCGCCAGGATACACGTAAGGTGGCTTGAGAGCGCATATCATTCAGAGGAGTTTGGCTATGGATATTCAGAGCATCAACAATCAGTACAGCCAGTTGCAGGGCCAGGCGCAGCAGACCGTGGGCGAATTGCAGCAGCTTGCGCAGAAATTGCAGGCCGCCGTGCAGGCCGGAAACCAGGATGCGCGGGAATGGCTGCTGGACCTGAAGAGCATCGCCCTGGCGATCCAGGCGGAGCAGAATCAGGTCGCCAACCTGCTCGGTGCGCTGCATAATTTTGTTGGCGCGCAAGCCCAAGCGGTACAGCAACTACCGCAATCCGTGCCGCAATCTCCCTGGGGCGGACAGCCGCAGATGCCGCAGCAGGCGATGCCCTATCCCCAGCAAGGGTACCCGCAGCAAGGTTATCCGCAGCAGGGCTATCCTCCGCAAGGCTATCCGCAGCAGGGTGGCGGCGGATTGCTGGGCGAGTTGTTGAACTCTGGCTTTGGCCGCGCCATCGTCACCGGCGCCGGGTTTGGCATTGGCGACGATCTGATCAACAAAATTTTTTAAGCAAAGTTCAGGACCACCGGCGCAAAGCCGGTGGGCTCTGGAGGACGCGGGCAGAATAGCCAGGACGGCGCGCCGTTTGTCGGTAAGCTGATCACCGATGAGCAAATCGTGCCGAAGCCGTTTTTCTCGTGCAGATTGAGCGCGCTCTCCCATCTGCCTGTGTTGTTGGCGAGGAGGGTGGCCCATGCTTCGAAGCCGTGGGCCTGAAATTTGGGCAGATGCCGGGCGATGCGTGGCAGGTCGGTGTCGTTGGGGTCGCCCGAGGTCAGCATCGTCACGCCCGGTGGCAGAGGTGAAAACTCCGCAATCGGACGACCTATACGCCGCAGCAGGAAGGCTTCTTGGGCGTCTGCGATAACGAGGTTGAACCGCCGGTAGGGAGAAGTATCTAAACCACGAAGGGCCTTGGCGGCGGCGAGGGCGCTGTGGTGTTGCAAGGCGAGCAAAGGCAGTTCGCCCCGGCTGCGCTTGTCGGGCACCGGACCCAGGCTGCCCTGGCGGTTGAGCACCGCCGCCATGACGCCGTGCTCATTCAGGCCGAGCCAGGTGCCGCCAGCCAGTGTGTCGCGTCCGGCGATGATGCCGGGCCAGTACTCTGCTGGCGGTTCCCAGGGGCGGTCCAGCATCTCGTCTCGGTTGGCACCAATAAAGGTGCCCTCCGAGCTGATTTTCAGAATAATCGTACACATGAAGTCCCCGTTACCTAGGTATAACCAGACAGAAATTAAGCCTACGTATATATACCTAAGTAGCAGAGGCGGAGCATTGATTCAACGCAAGCCCCGGCCGGCACTTTTAGTCACCGAAGACGCGGGTGAAAATGGTGTCGAGCTGAGCCAGATGCAAATTCGCGTCCATCGCGGCATCGATCACGGCGGGCGAGACGCGACCGGCAACTTCTGGGTCGGCCAGGAGATGGGCGCGGAAATCCAGCGCGCCGGGCTTGCCTAGCGTGGTCCAGGTGGCCATCGCGTTGCGCTGGACGATTTTATAGGCGTCCTCGCGCAGAATTCCGGCCTTGGTGAGGGCGAGGAGGACTTCCCCCGAATGGACCACGCCCCCCAGGCTCTCCAGGTTTGCCAGCATCTGCTCAGGATAGATGGTCAGCTTGTCCATCATCCCGGCGAGGCGCGAGAGGGCGAAGTCGAGAGTTACCGTCGCGTCCGGGCCAATGCCGCGTTCGACCGAGGAGTGGCTGATGTCGCGCTCATGCCAGAGGGCGACATTCTCCAGCGCCGGGATGACGGCGGCGCGGACCAGGCGGGCGAGGCCGCAGAGGTTTTCCGAGAGTACCGGGTTGCGCTTGTGCGGCATGGCGGACGAGCCTTTTTGTCCGGCATGAAAGAACTCTTCCGCTTCGCGCACTTCCGAGCGCTGGAGGTGGCGCACTTCGTTGGCGAGACGCTCGATGCCGCTGGCGATGACGCCTAGCGTGGCGAAGAAAGCGGCGTGCCGGTCGCGCGGGATGACCTGTGTCGAGACCGGCTCGACCGCGAGGCCAAGGCGCGCGGCGACAAAATCTTCGACCTGCGGATCGACATGCGCGAAGGTGCCAACCGCGCCCGAGATGGCGCAGGTGGCGATTTCGGCGCGTGCGGCTTGCAGGCGCGTCTTGTTACGGGCGAATTCGGCGTAATGCCCTGCGAGCTTCAGGCCGAAGCTGGTCGGCTCGGCGTGGATGCCGTGACTGCGGCCGATGGTGAGGGTATATTTATGCTCGAAGGCACGGCGTTTCAGCGCGTCCAGGATGTCGTCGAGGCCTTGCAGGAGCAAATCCGCCGATTGGGTGAGTTGGACCGAAAGGCAGGTGTCCAGCACGTCCGAGGAGGTCAGCCCCTGATGGACGAAGCGGCTGTCCTCGCCGATTCCCTTGGCGAGCCATGTAAGGAATGCGATGACGTCGTGGCGGGTTTCGCGTTCGATCTCGTCGATCGCCTCGATTTCGGCGGGACCGAAGTTCTTCATCGCCGCCATGCCGCGCTCGCGGATATTTTTTGCCGCTTCGGGGGGAATGCTGCCGAGTTCGGCCATCGCCTCGCAGGCGAGCGCCTCGATTTCGAACCAGATGCGGTAGCGGTTCTCAGGGGACCAGATGGCGGCAGCCTTAGGGCGGGTGTAGCGGGGGATCATGGCGGGCTCCTCGTGAATGTCGCCTTCGCGTAACCTCGCGCCCTCACATTGACAAGCCACGGCGCGGGCCCTCATTTCGGCGTATGGATTTTAACGCCGTTCTCGCGCTGGCTACGGTGCTGTTGCAGGTTCTGCTCATCGACCTCGTGCTGGCGGGCGATAATGCCATTGTTATCGGCCTGGCGGTCAAGGGATTACCCCAGGAACAGCGCCGTAAAGCCATTCTGGTTGGGATTGCCGGAGCGACAGTGATCCGGGTGGTCTTTGCGCTGATGGCGCTGAAGCTGCTCGCGATTATCGGGCTGACGCTGGCGGGCGGGGTGCTGCTGCTCTGGGTGGTGTGGAAATCCGCCCGGGAGTTGCGCCAGAATGGGGCGGCGCTGGATACGGCGAACCCCGCGGGGAGGTTGCGCAGCGCGATCTGGCGCATCATCATCGCCGATGTGTCCATGAGTTTGGATAATGTCCTGGCCGTGGCCGGTGCTGCGCGGGCGCATCCGGTGTTGTTGGCGCTGGGGCTGGTGGTTTCGGTCGGGCTAATGGGCGTCGCCGCCGGGCTGGTGGCGCGGGTTTTACACCGATTCCGCTGGCTGGCCTGAGTCGGGATCGGTATTGTCTTTTATGTGT
>DAOMCN010000079.1:0-8271 GCA_035427885.1 Acidocella sp.
TTTGTGGTAGCCTGCCGCCGGACAGCGTTTTGAGGATGATATGGCGGGGTTGAAAATTTCCGTGCAGATGGACCCGATGCACGGCATCGATATATCCGGGGACTCGACTTTTGCCCTGATGCTGGAAGCGCAGGCGCGCGGCCATGCGCTATGGCATTACGAGGTGGCGCATATGTGGCTCGACGGCGCGACGCTGAAGGCGCGGGTGCAGCCGGTCACGGTCAAGAATGTCGCCGGGGCGCATTACGAATTTGGCCATAGCAAGACGATCGCGTTGGGCGAGATGGATGTCGTGTTGATGCGTCAGGACCCGCCATTTGATATGGCGTATATCACCGCCACGCATCTGCTCGAACACATCCACCCCAAGACGCTGGTGGTGAACAACCCGGCCGCGGTGCGCAATGCACCCGAGAAGCTGCTGGTCACGCATTTTCCCGAGTTGATGCCGCCCACGATGATTTCCTGGGATCGCGGGGCGATCAAGGAATTTCGCAAGTTGCATCAGGATATCATCGTCAAGCCGCTGTTTGGTAATGGCGGGATCGGGGTGTTTCGGATCAAGCCTGATGATGAGAATCTGGGATCGTTGCTGGATATGTTTTTCACCGCCTCGCGCGAGCCGTTGATGATTCAGCGCTATGAGCCGGCGGTACGGGCGGGGGATAAGCGGATTATTCTGGTGGATGGCGTCGCCGTTGGCGCGCTCAACCGGGTTCCGGCGCAGGGGGATAACCGCTCTAACATGCATGTCGGCGGGCGACCCGAGAAGACGACGCTGACGGCGCGCGAGCAGGAGATTTGCGCGCGCATCGGGCCGACATTGCAGCGCGAGGGGCTGCTGTTTACCGGGATCGATGTCATCGGCGATTATCTGACCGAGATCAACGTCACCTCACCTACGGGGATTGTGCAGATCGCGCGGTTCGATGGCACGCATATCGCCGGGATGATCTGGGACAAGATCGAGGCGATGCGCGCGTAACTTTCGCTAAATTGTCGCAAACGCGGTGCACCGGATTTGTTACAGCGTGCTGACAGTTTACTGGGGATGATGATGACGAGCCTGCACTTGACGCGCCGCCAATTTGTTGTGACCACCGCCACGCTGACGGCGGGCGCGGTATTGCCCGCGCAGGCGCAGGAGCCGACGCTGAATTTTGTCCTGATCGGCGATTGGGGCCGCAACGGGCATGACGACCAGGCCCGCGTCGCGGCGCAGATGGGCGCGAGCGCCCAGGAGATGGGCAGCCATTTCACGGTTTCAGTTGGCGATAATTTCTACGAGAGCGGCGTTTCCAGCGTGGAGGATGCGCAATGGAACAGCTCGTTCGAGCGGATTTATACGGCGGCTTCGCTGCAATCTCCGTGGAAGGTCATTCTGGGCAACCATGATTATCGCGGCAATGTGCAGGCGCAGTTGGACTATAGCACCAAGAGCCATCGCTGGCAGATGCCCGCACGGTATTTTAACGAGGTGCAGGCCCTGCCGGGCGGCGGGAGTGCTGAGTTTTTCTACCTCGACACCTCGCCGTTCATTAAAAAATATCTTGGTTCTTCCGTAAGGATCGAGGGGCAGGATACGGCGGCGCAGTTGCGCTGGCTCGATGCGCGGCTTGGCGCGTCCACGGCGGAATGGAAGATTGTTATCGGGCATCATCCGATTTATTCATCGGTCGATCCTAACGATGGCGCGGACCATGACCAACCGGATCTGATTGCGCGGCTTGATCCGGTGCTGCGCAAGCATGATGTGCCGATCTATATCTCTGGCCATGACCATTGCTTGCAGGCGGTCGAGGTTGAGGGGGTGGCCTATGTCGTCACTGGGGCGGGATCGCAGACCTATACGCCGAACGGCACCGTGCGTGGCGGGTTTGCCGCTGGGGCGCATGGCTTTATGGCGGTGCGGCTGAGCGCGCAGAATCTCGACTATGGGCTGGTCGATATGCACGGAAAAACGTTGTTTTCTCAACGGATTACGCGCGCATAGGGGAAATGTTTCACGTGAAACATTTTGGGGTTACGCACAGGCTAACGTGCTGTTATTGTGGCTAATGTAGGCCGGAAAAATTCCGGTTGACACGGGAGTGTTACGCAAAAATAACGATGCGCGGTAACGGCCCAAAATTTACCGGGGCCTGGGGTCCGTCGGCCCCAGTGGGGTGGGGGGCAAAGCCCCCCAGTTCTATCCTCTACTGCCCAGCGACAAACCGCTCCAACCAATGGATCGTATAATCGCCCAAGACAAACTGTGGGTCGGCGAGGATGCGCTCATGCAGGGGGATGGTGGTTTTGACCCCGGTGATGACGAATTCGCGGAGCGCGCGGCGCATGCGGGCGATGGCTTCTTCGCGGGTGCGGCCGTAGGAGATCAGCTTGGCGATCAGGCTGTCGTAATGCGGGGGGACTCGGTAGCCCGCGTAGAGGGCGGAGTCCACGCGGATGCCAAGGCCGCCGGGCGGGTGGTACACCAAGACCGTGCCGGGGGAGGGCGCAAAGGTTTCCGGGTCTTCGGCGGTGATGCGGCACTCGATGGCGTGGCCGGTGAGGTGGACGGCTTCCTGGGTGTAGCCGAGCGGTTCGCCCGCTGCGATGCGTAGTTGTTCGCGCACCAGGTCGATGCCGGAGATCGCTTCGGAGACTGGGTGTTCGACCTGCAGGCGGGTGTTCATCTCGATGAAGGAGAACTGCTCGTCCTGGTAGAGAAATTCGAGCGTGCCCGCGTTGCGGTAGCCGATTTTCTTTAAGGCGGCGGTGACAGTGGCGCCGAGGGCTTCGCGCTGCTCGGGGGTGATCACCGGCGAGCCTGCTTCTTCCAGGACTTTTTGGTGGCGACGCTGGAGCGAGCAGTCGCGCTCGCCCATGTGGACGACTTCGCCGTAATTGTCGGCCATGATCTGGAGTTCGATATGGCGCGGCTTGTCGAGGTATTTTTCCATGTAGACGGCGCTGTTGCCAAAGGCGGCACCGGCTTCGGCGCGGGCTTCGCGGAAGGCGGCTTCGATCTCGCCCGCGTTCTGCGCCACCTTCATGCCGCGTCCACCGCCGCCCGCCGCCGCCTTGATCAGCACTGGGTATTTGATTTTATCGGCGATCGCGCGGGCTTCTTCCAGCGTCTCGATCTCGCCGGGTGAGCCGGGGACGAGGGGCACGCCGAGTTCGGCCATCGTCGTCTTGGCGGTGATCTTGTCGCCCATCATGCGGATATGGGTGGGCGAGGGGCCGATGAATACGAGGTTGTGGGCTTCCACCATTTCCGCGAAGTCGGCGTTCTCGGAGAGGAAGCCGTAACCGGGGTGGATTGCCTCGGCGCCGGTGATCAGTGCTGCCGAGAGGATCGCGGGCATGTTCAGGTAGGAATCGCGCGCCGACGGCGGGCCGATGCACACGCTCTCATCGGCGAGGCGGACGTGCATGGCGTCGTGATCCGCAGTCGAGTGGACCGCGACGGTCGCGATGCCGAGTTCCCGGCAGGCGCGTTGGATGCGCAGTGCGATTTCGCCCCGGTTGGCGATGAGGATTTTTTTGAACATGTTATTCGATGATCAGCAAAGGCTCGTCGTACTCGACCGGCGCGCCGGTCGAGACCAGGATCTGCTTTACCGTCCCGGAGCGGGGGGATTTGATCTGGTTGAAGGTTTTCATCGCCTCGATCAGCAAGAGGGTCTGGCCAGCCTCCACGGTCTGGCCGACGGTGACGTACGGCGCGGCGCCGGGTTCGGCGGAGAGGTAGGCGACGCCCACCATCGGGCTCTTTACCGCGCCGGGGTGGCGGGCGAGGTCCACAGCGGCGGCGGGCGCTGCCGGGGCGATCGCGGTGGCGGCGGGGGCCGCGGGTGCGTGGGCGAGCGGGACCGGGGCGGCGTAGGTTACCGGGGCGATGGCGCGCGCAAGGCGGACCTTGCGGTCGCCCTCGGCCAGCTCGATCTCGGACAGGCCGGTGGCGTCGAGTAGTTCGGCCAGTTCACGCAGGGCTTTGGGGTCAAAGGAGAGGCTCATTGATCTTCTTCCAAAATGTCCGAGAGGGCGATGAGCGCGAGCCTATAGCCCGCAAACCCCAGGCCGCAAATTACGCCGTCGGCGGCGTGCGAGACGTAGGAGTGGTGGCGGAAGGCTTCGCGCTTGTGGATGTTGGAGAGATGGACCTCGAAGATCGGGATATCCAGCGCTAGGAGCGCATCCATCAGGGCGATCGAGGTGTGCGAGTAGCCCGCCGGGTTGATGATCAGCCCGGCGGCGCGGGTGCGCGCCTCCTGGACCCAGGAGATCAGGTCTCCTTCCAGGTTGCTTTGGCGGAAATCGATGGCGATGCCCAGGCCCTCGGCGGTTTCCGCGCAGAGGGTTTCCAGGTCGTCCAGCGTGCCGGTGCCGTAGATCTCGGGCTCGCGTTGGCCGAGAAGATTCAGGTTCGGTCCGTTGAGGACCATGATCAATGGAGCTGCCATGATGTTCCGCTAGCACAGGGGAATCGTTCTCGCCAATATTGCCCGGCGGGCGGCCTTGCGGGGGGAGGCGAGCAGTCCGATAATATGGCCATGAATACGATCCTCGAAGGGCTGAAACTGAGCGTTAATGGCGAGATCCGCGAGGTCGCGCCGGGGACGATGCTGGCTGGGCTGATCGGCGCGCTGGGGCTCGATACGCGCAAGGTCGCGGTTGAGCGCAACCGCGAGATCGTGCCGCGTTCCACCTATGGGGCGGTGGCGCTCTGCGCGGGCGACGAGATCGAGATCGTGCATTTTATCGGCGGAGGCTAAGAGTATGGACGCTGTTGTGGAGGCCGATGAGGGCTGGACCGTTGCGGGACGCAGGTTTGCATCGCGGCTCGTGGTCGGGACCGGAAAATACAAGGATCTGCCGACGACGGCGGCGGCGATCGAGGCGTCTGGTGCTGAGATGGTGACGGTCGCGGTGCGGCGGGTTAATCTCTCGGACCCGAATGCGCCGATGTTGCAGGATTTCGTCAGCCCCAAGCGCTATACGTATTTGCCCAATACCGCCGGGTGCTTCACCGCCGATGAGGCCGTGCGCACGTTGCGGCTGGCGCGCGAGGCGGGGGGGTGGAACCTGGTCAAGCTCGAGGTGCTTGGCCCAGCGCCGACGCTCTATCCGGATATGCAGGGCACGTTCGAGGCGGCGGCGGCGCTGATCGCCGATGGGTTCGAGGTCATGGTGTATTGCTCGGACGATCCGATTGCCGCCAAGCGGCTTGAGGAGATGGGCTGCGTTGCCATCATGCCGCTCGGCGCACCGATTGGCTCGGGGCTCGGGGTGCAGAATCCGCTGATGATCCAGATGATCATCGAGAACGCCAAGGTGCCGGTGCTGGTCGATGCCGGGGTCGGCACGGCGTATGACGCGACGTTCGCGATGGAGCTGGGCTGCGATGCGGTGTTGGTCAACTCGGCGATTGCGATGGCCGATCATCCGGTGCTGATGGCGCGCGCGATGAAGGCGGCGGTCGAGGCGGGGCGGCTCGCGTATCGCGCCGGGCGGATACCGCGGCGCAACTCGGCCAACCCGTCCAGCCCGGTGAGCGGGCTGATCCGCTGATGCTTTAGCTGTCGCCTCTGGCGGCGGCGGTGTGGAGGAGGGTGCGCACGGCGTCGGCGTTGGGGGCGGCCAGGGCTTGGACCGCGAGGGTCTCGCAATGGCTTAGGGTGAGGGCGCGGATGGTGCGTTTGACCCGGGGGATGGCGTTGCCGTGCATGGAGAGCTGGCGGATGCCAAGGCCGAGAAGCAGGGGGGTTGCTTGTTCGCGGCTGGCGAGTTCGCCGCAGATCGAGACCGGGATGCTCACGGCGGTGGCGGCCTGGGCGGTCATGTGGATCAGGCGCAGGACGGCGGGTTCCAGCGGGTCGTAGAGCTTGGCTCCGGCGAGGAGCGAGCGGTCCGCGGCCAGGGTGTACATGGTCAGGTCGTTAGTGCCGAGCGCGAAGAAATCCGCGAGCGGGGCGAGCAGATGCGCGGTCAGGGCGGCGGCGGGGGTCTCGACCATGATGCCCAGCGGGGGTTTTTTGGCGGCCATGCGCACGCCTTTGCGCTTCAGGCGGCGCCAGACGCGATCCAGGATTTCCCGGGTTTCCTCCAGCTCGGCGGTGATGGAGACCATCGGCAGCATGATCCGCACCGGACCCGAGGCGCCGGCGCGCAGGATCGCGGCGAGCTGGGTCTCCAGAAGCGCGGGGTGGCGCAGGAGCAGGCGGATGCCGCGCAGGCCCAGCGCTGGGTTACCTTCTGGGCTGACCGGAAGGTAGGCGCTCAACGCCTCCACCTCCTTGTCCGAGCCCCAGTCGAGCACGCGGATGGTGACCGGGTCGCCGTCCATCGCCTCGACAATGTCCTGGTAGATCTGGGTCTGGGTGTCTTCGTCGGGCAGTTCCTCGCGGTTCATGAAGATGAACTCGCTGCGCAGCAGGCCGATGCCGTGGGCGCCGGACTGGGCGATCATCGGCAGTTCGAAGGGCAGCTCCAGATTGGCTTGCAGGTCGATCGCGGTGTGGTCCCGGGTTTCGGCGGCGAGGCGTTGCAGGCGGGCGAGGGCGCGCTTGGTGCGGGCGATCTCGGCGAGGCGGGTTTGCGCGGCTTTCAGGCTCTCCGGGCTTGGGTTTACGGTGATCTCGCCGGTGTCGCCGTCGATGATGGCGAGGGTGCCGGGGGAGACGGCCTCGAGCAGGCCGGTTGCGCCTAATACGGCGGGCAGGCCAAGGGCGCGCAGCATCACCGCCGTGTGGCCGTCGGTACCGCCTTCTTCAGTGATGATGCCGGCGAAATGGGTCGGCTGGATCAGCGCCGCATCCGCAGGGCGTAGCTCCGTGGCGGTTAGGATGCTGCCCTGGGCCAGGGCGGAGAAGCTACGGAAGGGCTGGTGCGTCAGGTTACGCAGGATGCGCCGCCCGATTTCGCGCACTTCCTCGGCTCGGCGCAGGCGCCCCTCGCGGTCCGAGCCGGTTAGCGCCAGGATGGCGTCGGCCTGGGCCGCGACCTCGTCCTGGACGGCGGCTTCCGCGCCCATCAGATTGTCTTGGACCCGCGCCCTGATCCCGCGCACCAGGCGCGAGGCGCTCAGCATGTGCAGATAGGCGTCGATCAGCGGCGCGATCTCGCTCTGGCTGTTCTCGGGCAGGTTGCTCAGCCGGGATTTGAGCTTGCCGAGCTGGTGGCGAGAGCGGGAGAGAGCTTCTTCCAGGCGCGCCCCCTCGGCTGCGGCGTCTACGGCGTTGATCTTGCGGCGTGAAATCTGCAGCTCCGGCTCGGCGGCCTCGAAGAGCGGGCCAATGCCAATGCCGGGGGAGACCGGCTGGCCGGAGAATTTGCGCTCTGCGTCGTTAGTCGGTTTCATGGAAGCCGGCCTCGATCAACGCGGCGGCGGCGTCCAGGGCTTCCTTGGCGTCAAACCCCTCGGCGCTGAGCCGGACCGTGCTGCCGATCCCGGCACCTAGCATCATCAGCCCCATGATTGAGCGGGCGGAGACGCTCTGGCCGTCTTTGGCGACTTCGAGGTTGGCGGAAAAACGCTCCGCCAGAGTGACCAGCTTGGCGGCGGCGCGCGCATGCAGGCCGCGGCGGTTGACGATGTTGACGTCCATGCTGATGACCGAACCGTTCTCGCTCATCGGCGCTACTCCGCCGCGCGCGGGGCGCAGGCGGGGTTCTGAACCTCATGCCCTGAGCAAATATACTTACGTCCGGCGGCCTCGGCGCATTGCACGGCCTCGGCCAGGGTTTGCTGGCCGCGGATCTTGCCGAGCTTGACCAGCATCGGCAGGTTTACGCCACCGAGGATTTCCACGCCGGGCTGGTTGACCATCGACATCGCCAGATTACTCGGCGTGCCGCCGAACATGTCAGTCAGGAGGATCACGCCGTCGCCTGAATCGACCTCAGCCATGCGCGCGGCGATCTCGGCGCGTTGGCCCTCGATCTCGGCGTCCGATTCAATGCACACGGTGGCGAGGTTCTTCTGCTTGCCGACAACGTGTTCCATGGCATCGCGCAGCGCATTGGCGAGCGTGCCGTGGGTAACGATAACCATACCGATCATGTTGAGAGACTCATTCCTTGACGTGCGTTGTCTGGACGTGTGTTGTCTGGCGGGGCGGCGTTGGGGCAAACTTCGCGGATTCGCGATGCGTGACGCTGACACGCCAGCCCGCTTTACCCAGATACGCGCTGAGTTTTTCAGTCATATACACTGATCTGTGTTGTCCGCCGGTACATCCGATACATATTGTTGCATATTTCTTTCCCTCTTGCACGAAGCGCGGC
>DAOMCN010000080.1:0-1932 GCA_035427885.1 Acidocella sp.
CGGGGATGCGGTTGTTCGGCGCGATTTTCAAGAACGCCTCGCCGAATTGCTCACCTTTTGAGATGTTGATCGGCTTGATCTGGTAGGACGTACCTGCCTCTTCCAGAAATATCGTGATTTTATGGCCGTTGGGTGTGGTCCAGTAATAAAGGTCGATCATCATTTTACTCTCTTATGCAAGGGCCTTCGAGGCCATCTCGTAGGTGTTGTGGCTCAGTTTCTCTTTAGCAAGGATGCGCTCCAATTGTGCCCGCATCATGTTCTGACGTGCGGGCGTGAAGCGCCGCCAACTGCCCATTGCGGTGACCAGACGCGCCGCGATTTGCGGGTTGATCTCGTCGAGACGCAATACCGTGTCGGCGAGGAGCTGGTAGCCCGCGCCGGAAGCATCGTGGAATTTTGACGGGTTGGCGGCGAAGGCGCCAATCAGGGCGCGCACACGGTTGGGGTTGCGCAGGTCGAAATCGGGATGTTGCGTGAGGGATTGGACGCGCGCCAGCGTGTCCGGCGCGCCAGAGCGGGCCTGGACGGAGAACCATTTGTCCAGCACCAGGCGGTTGTCCTTCCATTGCGCGTAAAAGGCGGCGAAAGCGTTGTCGCGCTGGGTGCCGGGGGTTTCCGCCAGGGTGGCCAGAGCGGCCAGCGTCTCGGTCATGTTAGCGCTGGCGATGAACTGCGCCACCGCGAGGGTGGTGTCTCCGGCGGCGGTCAAATATCCAAGGGCCGCGTTTTTCAGGGCGCGACTGGCGATGGCGGGACCGGAGATATCGGCGGGGTCGGCGGCGCCGAAATGGGCGTAGGCGGCGGAGAATTCGCCCCACAAGGCCAGGCCCAGCGCGCTGCGGGCAGCTTCGCGAACGGCGCGGATGGCGTCGGGATCGACCACGTCCATCGCGTCGGCCAGCAGGCTCTCGGCGGGGAGTAACAGGGCTTCTGCGGCGAAGGCAGGGTCTTGCGCCGCGGCGTCCAGCGTCGCCTTTATGGCGGCGAGGAGTCCGTCATCGAGAGCGAATGCCTGCCCCTCCTGATGCGCCGCGACCGCGTCCAGTAGGACCAGCGTGGCGTATTGTTGCAGCGCGTCCCAGCGGTTGAAGAGGTCAGTGTCCTTGGCGGCAAGAAAGGCGAGGCGCACGCGGCTCTGGCCCTGGAGTTTGACCGGGGCGGAGAAGTCGCGCAACAGCGAAGGGGTTGGCGGCGATGCGATGTTCTCGAAGGTGAAGCGCTGCTCCGCTTGGTTGAAGATCAGAGTTTTGCATACCAGTTCGCGCCCTTCGGCATCAAGCAGCGCCATGGCGACGGGGATCAGAAACGGCTGCTTCTCTGGCTGGCCGGGGGTTGGATTGGTGTGCTGGCGCAGGGTCAGGGTGTAGCGCTGCGCGGCGGCGTCGTAGGCTTCGGAAAAGCTCACCTCCGGCGTACCGGCCTGGGCGTACCAGCGCATGATCTGGCTCAGATCGATAGGCGTTGCGGCCTGCATCGCGGCGCAGAAATCCTCGACCGTGGCAGCGGAATTGTCGTTATGGGCGATGTAGAGGTCCATGCCTTTGCGGAAGGCGGCGCGGCCCATCAGCGTGCGGTACATGCGCACGACTTCAGCGCCTTTCTCGTAGATCGTCGTGGTGTAGAAATTATTGATCTCAAGATAGCTCGCTGGGCGGACGGGATGGGCGAGCGGGCCTGCGTCGTCGCGGAACTGGGTGGCGCGCAGGGCGCGCACGTCCGAGATGCGTTTGACCGCCGCAGAGAACTGATCAGCCATGTATTCCTGATCGCGGAAAACGGTCAGGCCTTCTTTCAGGGAAAGCTGAAACCAGTCGCGGCAGGTGACGCGGTCGCCGGTCCAGTTGTGGAAATATTCATGGGCGATGACGCGCTCGACATTCTGGAAATCCGTATCCGTCGCGGTTTCGGCGCTGGCCAGGACGTAGGCGG
>DAOMCN010000080.1:1942-8260 GCA_035427885.1 Acidocella sp.
GTTGAAGTCGGACACGGCGGCGATGTTGAAGATGTCGAGATCGTATTCGAGGCCAAAGGTTTCCTCGTCCCATTTCATTGAATTCTTCAGCGCGTACATGGCGTGGGCGCAACGGGTTTCATCGCCTTTGGCGACCCAGATGCCCAAGGCGACTTCGCGGCCTGAGGCGGTGGTGAAGCTATCCTTCACCGAGACGAGGTCGGCGGCGACGAGGGCGAAGAGGTAGGAGGGTTTCGGGTGCGGGTCGCTCCAGGTTGCGAAATGGCGCGCGCCCTCCTTGCCCTCGGCGATTTTGTTGCCATTCGAGAGCAGGACGGGGTATTTCGCCTTATCCGCGCGCAGGGTGACGGTGTAGCGCGCCATCACGTCCGGGCGGTCCGGGAAATAGGTGATGCGGCGGAAGCCTTCGGGCTCGCATTGGGTGAAGAAGCCGGTGCCCGACATATAAAGACCGGACAGCTCGGTGTTCTTCTCCGGGCAGATCACGACCTCGGTTTCCAGTGTGAAAACGTCCGGGGTTTCGGGGATGGTCAGGGTGCTGTCGGTCAGGGTGTAGTGGTTATCGCCCAGAGGCTCGCCGTTCAGGCGCAGGGCGCGCAGTTCCAGGGCGCGGCCATCAAGCACGAGCGGGCCGGGGGCCTGGCGGCGCAGGTGCAGGCGGGCTTTCACGCTTGTTGCCGCAGGGGTGAGGTCGAGGTCGAGGGTGACTTCCTCCACCGAAAACGTGGGCGCGGTGTAATCGGCAAGGTTAACCGGCTGGCGGGGGGGGATTTGTCCGTCGGGCATCAAAAGACCTCTTCATGCTGGCGAAATGTTCGCGTCCTCCCATATGGTGCGGCATGGCAGATGGAACACCTCATTTATCGTTGGAAGTTTATCCTCGGATTGCCGAGATCGGGCAAGCGGCGTGGGATGCGTGCGGGGCGGGGCGAAATCCTTTCGTTTCCTACGCATTTTTGTCGGCGCTGGAGGATAGCGGCTCGGTCGGGCTGCGCACGGGCTGGCATCCGCGCCATATCGCGCTGCGCGATGCGGCGGGGGAGATCGTTGCCGTGGCGCCCACCTATGCCAAGACACACTCCTATGGCGAGTATGTTTTCGACCATGCCTGGGCCAATGCGTTCGAGCGGGCGGGCGGCAGTTACTATCCGAAATTACAGGTCGCGGTGCCGTTTACGCCGGTGCCGGGGCCGAGGCTGCTGTGCCAGGCGGGTTTGCCGATAGCGGCGCTGGCCGGGGCGCTGGTGCAGTTGGCCGATGAGCTGGATTGTTCCTCGGTACATGCCACGTTTTGCCAACAGGCGGAGTGGGAGGCGCTGGGGGCGGTGGGGTGGCTACAACGGCTGGGCACGCAGTACCATTGGGAAAACCAGGGGTATGCTGATTTCGAGGGATTTTTGGATGCGCTTTCTTCGCGCAAGCGCAAAGGGATCCGCCGCGAACGGCGCGCGGCGCAGGAGGGGCTCAGCTTCAGGGCGTTGAGCGGAGAGGCGCTAACGCCAGAGGTCTGGCGGGCGTTCTATGGGTTTTATACCTCCACCGTGGACCGCAAATGGGGAGGCGCGTATCTCACGCCGGAGTTTTTCCCGCTGTTGAGCGAGCGTTTGGGCGAGCAGGTCGTGCTGATGATCGCCGAGCGCGACGGCAGGGCGATCGCGGGCGCGCTCAACCTGCGCGACGAGACCACGCTCTACGGCCGCAACTGGGGCTGCACCGAGGACGTGCCGTTTTTGCACTTCGAGCTTTGCTACTATCAGGCGATTGATTACGCGATTGCGCATGGGTTACGGCGCGTCGAGGCTGGCGCCCAGGGGGAGCATAAGATCCAGCGGGGGTATCTGCCCGCGCCAACGTATTCCGCACATTTTATTCGCCATGAAGGGCTGCGCGAGGCGGTGGCCGGGTTTTTGGCGGTGGAGCGCGAAGAGATGGCGCGGGCTATGGCGGATATGGCCGAGGATGGGCCTTATAAGCACGAAGGTTAGCGCTTGGACGACAAGCGCTAACCAGACTGTGCGGCCGAACGCGCGGGTTCGTTAGGCGTCCGGCGCGTAAACCAACAGTCTCAGGCTACCCGGCACGAATACATCATGCGGATGGCCGTCGGGGGTTGTGGCGGGGAGGATCTTACTCACCTTTGCGGTGACAAGAAAAATCTGCCCGGTTGCGGGGTCCACCGCCAGGGTGCGGGCACCCGGCGCGGTTTTTATCGTGCCTAGGACAACCGGGCTGCCCGGCGCGGCGTCGGAGATTACGCTCAGCGTGCCGTCGCCGTTGGAACTGAAGGCGCGGTGGCGAGCGGGGTCGAAGGCGGCGGCGTCCGTGCCCTTGCCGATGGGCAGGGTGGCGACGAGGGCGCCGGTGTCCGCGTTCAGCACGTCCATCGCACCGTTGCTGCACGAGGAGAAAACGCGCCGCGCCGCGCTGTCGATCGCCAGGCCCTTAGGACTTTTGCATCCGTTCAGCGACCAGCGGGCGGTGATTTTGTTGGTCGCTGTATCGATGCGGACCAGCTCGTTCTTGTCCTCGATGTTCACGTAGAGCGAGCCTGCGCCATCGACGGCCAGAAACTCCGGCGCGCCGCCCAGGGCGATGTCCGGTAAGGATTTGTGGCTGGCGGGGTCGATGGGCGTGATTGCGTTGCCGTCACCTCCCGCAACAAAAATCTGTTTGGAGGCGGGGTCGTAGGCCATGCCGTCAGCGTCCAGCACCACGGGCATGTTGGCCAGCGGGGTAAATTTCTTCGGGTCGAACGCGAACGCCAAACGCTTGGCGGCACTGTCGGCGTAGACATCGCCGGTCGCGGGATCGACGGTGATGCCGTGGCTGCCCGTTGTCCCCGCAAGCTCGCCCAGGATGGCATCGGTTTTCGCGTTTACCACAGTCACCTCGGTGCCGTGCGAAATATAGAGACGCTCGGAGGGGGCGTCGAAATGCAGGTAATCCCACTTCACCGCGCCGCCGAGCGGGACGATCCGCACGAGGTGATAAAGCGGGGTAGCCTGCGCTTGCGCGGCCAGGGAGCCCAGACTGATCGCCGCTAGGGACGACAAAACTACGCGCAAATTGATCTTACTCATATATATATACTCCAGTCATGATGTCCCAGTCTGTAGCCGAAGGTATGGCTGATGTATCATGACCGTTGCGCTACAGCGCATTGCGGCAGGAAACTGACACAAAACCATCACACTCAGAATGATTAACATGCTGTATCGGCCGGTTCTGAAAGATGGAGGGTTTAACTTGACCTACGCGTATATCCTGCACCTCGCGAATTATTCCGATGGTGTTCTCTATGTTCTGGCCGGGCTTCTGCTCGTCGGCCTTGCTGTAATCCTGGAGCGTGCCTGGACGCTGCGCAGCACAATCATCCGCGGCAAATCAATCATCCGCTCGACCGCCGAGCGCACCGCGCTCAACCTCGCGGACCTGCAGGAGCTTAAGCGTGCCGCACGGGCCCTGCCCGAAGCGGCGTTGCTCGATACGGCAATCCGCCATCTTGGCACGTCCTCGAGCGAGTCGATGGCCAATCGGCTGGATGAGTCCATTATGCTGATCGCGCCGATGCTCGACCGGCGGCTTTGGATTCTTGATACCGTCGTCACTCTGGCGCCGCTGCTCGGGCTGTTCGGCACGATTATCGGCATGTTCCATGCGTTCTCCGTTCTGGCCCTGCCCGGCCACGCCCCGGCCGACGTTACCGCAGGTGTTGCCGATGCGCTGTTTGCCACGGCATTCGGTATCTTTATCGCCATGCTGGGGTTGGCCGCCTTCAACGCGCTGAGCAACCAGGTGCGACTCGTCGTGCATCAACTCGACTCGATGAAGCTGATGATCATCAACCGTACCGATGGTTCGCCCATGGTGCCCGCCGCCCGCAACGCCGGCGCGCCGGTCGGTGTGGCCGTCGAGATGGTGAACGCTTAAGCCGATGAAAATGCGCTATTTCGAACATCGCAAGGCCCGCATTGAGATCATTCCGATGATCGACGTGATGCTCTTTCTACTGGTCTTTTTTATCATGGTGACGTTGCAGATGATCCCCGATGCGGGCGTGAGTTTGCAACTGCCGGTCTCAAGCCAGACGGACACGCTGCCGCATCCGCAATTCACCGTGAACGTTATGGCTGATGGTACGTTCAAGGTGAAAGGCAACGTGATGACCCCGGACCAGCTCACCGCCATGTTCCAGGCTGACGGCGCACCGGATAAAACCGATCTGACCATCGCCACGGACAAGGCGACGCCATTCCAGAATTTCATGACCGTGATCGACGCGGCGCGTAAGGCAGGGGTGACGGATATCGGCATCGCAGCACAGCCGGTTGCGCCCGCCGGAAATTAAAAAGCTTAGATTTTGAAAACAAAAAACCCTTCCCAGCGTACTGGGAAGGGTTTTTTTGATGCACATTTTCGGATTGAGGAGTGCAGGCGACGCAAAAATGACACGGATAGTTCTTCAAACTGAAACAGCAATTTCGGCTTTGTTAGGTTAACGGCACTCCGTTCACATCGTTCTAGATTTTAAAACAAGAACGATACGCGCTAACAACAGGAGCTTCTTAATAATGATTCGTAATAATACGCTTCGACGGGCGTTGAATCGCGCCTCGTCACATCGTACGCTGGCGTTCGCGCTCGCGGGTTTTGGTCTTGCTTTCGCTACCGCCATGCCTGCCCATGCGCAGAGTTCGACCGCGCCGGTCAATCTCGACCTTGGCGCCGTGCTCTCGACCGGCACCGGCAGCGCTGCCGACCTCGCGACCACGCCGGGTACTGCACCTTATGAAGCGCCCTCGCTGACGCCGCTGAACGCGACGCAGCCGACCTCGGTGGTAAATAAGAATACTATCAGCAACCAGTTCATCGGCACGGCGAGCTACGCGGATATCGCAACGCTGACGCCGTCGGTTGCCACCATAAGCCCGAACGGCCAGGGCTTGTCTGAAGCCAATGGTCCCTCGATCCGCGGCTTCCAGGACGGCCAATACAACGTCACGCTCGACGGCATTCCCTTCGGCGATTCCAACGACTTTACCCACCACTCGACCTCGTTCTTCACCGCCGGTCAGATCGGCCAGACGATCGTCGATCGTGGTCCCGGCACGGCGGAAACCGTAGGCGACGCCACCTTCGGCGGCACGATTTCCGTGCGCACCATTGACCCCAGCGCGACGCGCTCGGTCACGCCGTATGGCGAATGGGGCAGCTATGACACGTATATGGGCGGCATGACCCTCAATACGGGTTCGATCCAGAGCGCCAACGGCACCAGCGCCGTGGTCGATGCAGAGCATATCAAGAGCAACGGCGCACTCACCAACACCGGACAGGACCGCTCGAATTTCTTCGGCAAGATCGTGATCCCGGTTGGCAATAACACGACTGTTACCCTGCTCGCCGACTACAACCACATCTATCAGAACTTCGACTCCGGCGCGACGGCGCAGCAGATTGCCACCTATGGATCGAATTATGGCAATAGCGGCGATCCGACATCGCAGAGCTATTACAAGTACAATGCCGACCATATCACCACCGATATGGAATATATCGATGTGCAGTCGAACCTGAACAACGGGCTGCTCTACGATGGCAAGATCTATACCTATGGCTATTACCACCACGGGCTGAACGGCCTGGACTATGGCGGTGGTATCCCCAACCTGGTGATGTACTCGCCCACCGGCACAGAAGTCAGCGGTGTTCCCGGTCAGCAGATGAAGATGGATTACCGCTCGGTCGGCACCATCCAGCGCCTCGAGAAAGACTTCAACTGGGGCGATGTTAAGGCTGGCGTGTGGTTCGACCATCAGGTCAACACGCGCTATCAGGCTGAAGTCATCCTGAACGCGGGCAACGTGCCCAATTACGACCTGAATACGAGCGGGAACAGCATTACCGCGGCGAATAATAATGGGACGATCGACCGCCTTCAGCACAACCAGCTCTACACCTTCCAGCCCTATAGCCAGTTAGACTGGAAGCCGATCGACGGGCTGACGCTGACTGCCGGTCTGAAATACGCTTTCTTCAAGCGCGCGCTGAATGCGCCAGTCAACCAGGGTACGGGGATTACGCAGCATTACCAGCATAATTACGACCGGATGCTGCCGTCCTTCGAGGCGAAATACAACTTCAATCCGAACCTCTCGACTTATTTTCAGGCCGCGGAAGGCTTCCTTGCGCCCAATCTGAACACGCTATACGTCACCAACATCACCGCCAACGCGCTGAAGCCGCAAACCACGCTGAACTTCCAGACCGGCATGGCCTATCAGGGTCAGCATCTGGCACTGGGTGGGGATATTTATA
>DAOMCN010000081.1:0-8105 GCA_035427885.1 Acidocella sp.
CCTTACAGCCAGTTTCAGACGCTCCTGCAGGCCGGGCAGGTGAATAATTTGGTGGTGGGCAACAACGAGATCACCGGCGATTTCAAAAGCGCCCCGGCGGGCCAGCCGATGCAATTTTCCACTTCTCGCGTTGACCCCACTTTGGCGCAGGATCTGGCAAAAT
Source organism: Acidocella sp. (assembly GCA_035427885.1). GTDB lineage: Bacteria > Pseudomonadota > Alphaproteobacteria > Acetobacterales > Acetobacteraceae > Acidocella. Next base: position 164 of record DAOMCN010000081.1, read on the forward strand.
CGAAGGTAACCTTCTCGGGTACGCCGGGAACCGGGGTATTTGGTGAAATTCTCGGCTGGCTACTGCCGACGATCGGCTTTTTCGCCATCTGGTTTCTGTTGTTTGGCGGACGAATGGGCGGAGCGGGCGGTGTGTTTGCCGTCGGTAAGAGCAAGGCACGGGTTTATGCGGAAAATGATGTGCCAGTGCGCTTCAAGGATGTCGCCGGGGTGGACGAGGCCAAGGCGGAGCTGAAGGAGGTTGTAGATTTTCTAAAATCCCCCGCGAGCTACGGACGGTTGGGAGCGCATGTGCCCAAAGGTGTCCTGCTCGTGGGGCCGCCTGGGACAGGCAAGACATTGCTGGCGCGCGCTGTCGCGGGTGAGGCGGGTGTGCCGTTCTTCTCGATCTCGGGCTCGGAATTCGTGGAAATGTTCGTAGGTGTTGGCGCGGCGCGGGTGCGCGACCTCTTTGAGCAGGCACGTAAACAGGCGCCGGCAATTATTTTTATCGATGAGTTGGACTCTCTTGGGCGCGCGCGTAATGCCGGCGCGTTGGGCGGCAGTAATGACGAGAAGGAACAGACGTTGAACCAGCGCCTTGCAGAGATGGACGGGTTCGATCCTTCCAGTGGCGTCGTGTTGCTGGCGGCCACCAATAGGCCCGAGATTCTCGACCCCGCCTTGCTGCGCGCCGGGCGATTCGACCGGCAGGTGCTCGTAGACCGGCCAGACCGGGCCGGGCGCGTTGATATTCTGCGCATCCATGTGCAGAAGGTAAAGCTGGCGGCGAATGTTGCCATTGAGGAGATCGCCGCCATGACGCCTGGATTTACCGGGGCGGATCTGGCCAATCTGGTCAACGAGGCAGCCCTGCTCGCCACCCGCCGCGATGCTGACGCAGTAACGCTCGAGGATTTCAACCAGGCGGTAGAGCGCATCATCGCGGGCCTTGAAAAACATAACCGGCTGCTGGCGCCTAAGGAGCGCGCCGTGGTCGCGCATCACGAAATGGGCCATGCGATTGTCGCGATGGCGCTGCCGGATGTGGACAAAGTACAGAAAATCTCGATCATCCCGCATGGCGTGGCGGCGCTGGGCTATACCATCCAGAGGCCGGTGGAGGATCGTTTCCTGATGGGCCGGGGCGAGCTGAACGAGCGCATGACCGTGCTGCTCGGCGGCCGTGCGGCGGAGAGTCTGATCTTCCCTGATGTTTCCACTGGGGCGGCGGATGATCTGATGCGCGCGACGGAAATCGCGCGCGGCATGGTGGTGCGCTTTGGTATGGACCCGAAGCTAGGTCAGGTGACGTATGAGCCGGAAGCGCCGCATGTGATGACCTCGGCCGGCGGGCAGGACTGGCGGCCACGGCAATATAGCGAGAGTACGGCGGCGGCGATCGACCGCGCCATTCACGGGCTGATCGAGGCAGCCTTTGTACGGGCGCGGGCGATTTTGGTGCAGAATATCGCCCTGTTGCGGACCAGCGCGGCAGAGCTGCTCCAGGCAGAGACCCTCTCCGGGACAAGGCTGGCCGAGATCGGCGCACAGGTTCATCTCTGGGCAGAGGCCATCGATGGAGCGCCGCCGGAACATGGGTGAGCAGAGTGAGGTTATCGCCTTTCTCTCGGCGGGGGCGAGCTATGGCCTGCCTGGGGGCAGCGTGACGCGGATTGAGACGCATATCTCGGTCGTTTTCCTGGCCGGACAGTTTGCCTATAAGCTCAAGCGTGCCGTGCGGTTTTCATATTTGGACTACTCTACTGTAACCTTGCGCGAAAAATGTTGTCGGGCGGAGCTGGCGCTGAACCAACGCACCGCGCCGGAACTTTACCGCCGCGTGAGTGCGGTGACGCGCGAGCGCGATGGTTCGTTGGCCTTCGACGGCGCGGGCAAGATACTCGACTGGGTGGTGGAAATGTGCCGCTTCGAGCAGAGCGCGCTCTTCGACCAGATGGCGGTTGCGGGAAAATTGACGCCAGCACTGCTGCGCGCACTAACCGACGAGATTGCCGAATTTCACGAGGCGGCGGAAATCACCCCCGGCTATGGCGGTGCCGTGGCGCTACAAGCGGTGTTGGCAGGTAATGATGCCAATCTGGTAGCGGCGGCTCCTCCCTTGGAGCATGCAGCCGTGATGCGGATGAATGCGGCGGCGTGGGCGCGCCTTGCGGTAGTGGGGCCGCTGCTCGACGCTAGGCGCGATACGAAAAAAATTAGGCGTTGTCACGGAGATTTGCATCTTGGCAATATCACCTTGAGTGAAAGCCGTCCGGCGTTATTTGATTGTATTGAGTTCAACGAGGCGTTCTCCTGCATCGACGTGCTCTACGATCTTGCGTTTCTCCTGATGGACTTGCTGCACCGCGATTTACGCGATTTCGCCAGCCTTGTGTTCAACCGGTATCTGGATCTGACCGGCGATAGTGGCGGCCTGCCGGTACTGGGTCTGTTCATGTCCGCGCGTGCGGCGATCCGCGCGCATGTACTGGCGGCGCAAGGGCATGGCGAGATCGGGCAGACCTACCTGATGTTGGCGGAGGAATTGCTGGATACGCGACAGCCTTGCCTGGTCGCGGTGGGTGGCTTGAGCGGGAGCGGGAAATCCACGTTGGCGGCGGCGCTGGCACGGGATTTTGCCCCGGCGCCGGGGGCGCGGGTGGTGCGCAGCGACGTCATACGCAAAGCCCTGGCGGGCGTGGCGCCTGAGGTGCGGCTGCCGCCGGTGGCGTATGCGGCGGAGGTGAGTGCAGCTGTTTATGCCGAGTTGCATCATCAGGTGCGCGAGGCGCTGGACGCCGGGTTCAGCGTGGTCGCCGACGCAACGTTTTTATCTGCTGCCGGGCGGCGGGAGATTGCGGCGCTGGCGCAGGAAAAAGGCGTTGCATTTTTTGGCTTATGGCTGGAGGCGCCGGAGGCAGTGTTGCAGGCGCGTCTAGCGGCGCGGCGCAATGACGCATCGGATGCTGGCGCAGAGGTGCTGCGGCGACAGCGGTTGACCGATGTTGGTACGCTAGACTGGCGGCGGATAGATATGACGCAGGGGATGGAGCAGCAGCGCCGCGAAATTGCGGCGTTGATTGCGGGACAGGACGCTCTTGCCTAAAAGAGCGAACATTCAAACCGGGCAGGGTGGTGGACAGTCGTTCGAGCAAATTAGCGGTCGTGGTGGCGCAGGACGCGAATGAGGGGCGCGCTAAGCTAGTGGCGGCGTTGGCGCGCGTGGCGCAGGGCGACCGGGCGGCCCTGGCGGAGCTTTATCGCCGCACTTGCGCGAAACTATTTGGCCTTTGCCTGCGTATCTTGTCTGACCGCGCCGAGGCGGAGGATGTCTTGCAGGAGGTGTATCTCACCGTGTGGAACAAGGCGGCACAGTTCGAGGTGGCGCGCGGGGTCAGTCCGGTAACCTGGCTGATGGTGATCGCACGCAACCGCGCGCTCGACCGTCTGCGCGCACGCGGGCAACGCTTTGGCGCCCTGGAGGAGGCTGCGGAGATCGCCGATCTGGCCCCGCTAGCCGATATTGCGCTGGACGCGCGCGAGGTATCTCAGCGCCTCGCCGCGTGTCTTGACGCATTGGAAACCCGAGCGGCCAGCGCCATCCGCGCCGCTTTTTTTGGTGGCCAGACCTATGAACGGCTCGCCGCCCAGGCTGGGATGCCGCTGGGTTCTATGAAAAGTCTGATCCGCAGGAGCCTGATGCGGCTGAAAGCGTGCCTTGAGCCATGAATACGCCCGAATCCGATCCCCCCGAAGACGATCTGAACGCGCTGGCGGGCGAGTATGTGCTCGGCCTGCTCGCACCTGAGGCGGTTGCTCAGGTCGAAGAACGCCGCCGCCGCGACAGCGCGTTCAATGCCGCGGTGAACGCGTGGCAGATACGGCTACTTCCGCTAACCGAGGAAGTTTCGCCGGTGCAGCCGCGCGCTCGTGTCTGGACGGGTATCGCGGCGGAGATCGCGCCAAGGGGAGAAAAAAAGGCATCGCTGTGGAATAATCTGAAGTTTTGGCGCGCGCTCGGTTTTGGTGCTGGCGGATTCGGTGTGCTGGGGCTTGCTGCTGCCCTAGTGGCGCTGGTCTGGCTACGCAGCCCATCGCTGGTGCCGATTGCCACGGCAACGCTGATCTCGCAGCATGACGGCGTCTTCGTCGCAACGGCGCAGCAGGCGGGGGCAGGGGTGCTGCTGGTGGTCAGCCCGTCGCAAGTAAGTGTCCCGGCAGATAAATCTGCCGAGCTGTGGCTGGTCCTCCCCACCGGCAAGACGCAGGCGCTCGGGTTGTTGGCGAGCGACCGTCCGGTCGCGGTGACACTCACCCCCCTGCAACTAGGGGGAGGCATCGCCAAGCTGGCCCTGGCGGTCTCGATCGAACCCCCCGGCGGTTCACCGACGGGCGTGGCGACCGGTCCAATCATCTCAGTGGCAAAATTTTTACCCCTATAGGCGGATTGTCTGCATCCGCCGAGGGGCTCGCTCCGTAGCTCCGGTATCCTTCCCACTTCGGCGAAGGAACAAACACAGGAGCGACCCATGAGCTTTTATTTTTCACGTACCGCGGTTCTCGCGGCTTCCCTGGCCACTTCCCTTGCGGCGTTGCCCATACTCGGCTTTGCGCAGTCGTCCATGTCCGCAGACCCGATGGTCGGTGGTTCGGCAATGTATCCCACCCGCAACATCATCCAGAATGCGGTGAACTCGAAGGACCACACGACGCTTGTTACCGCCGTTAAGGCCGCTGGACTGGTCGCCACGTTGGAAGGTCCCGGTCCGTTCACAGTATTCGCGCCGACCAATGAGGCGTTCGCGGCGTTGCCTTCGGGGACGGTGTCCACGCTGCTGAAACCGGCGAACAAGGCGGAATTGACCAAAATTCTGACCTATCATGTCGTTGCCGGGAAGTACGACACGGCTGATCTGGTTTCGTTGATCAAGAAGGATGGTGGGGCTGCAGCGTTGTCTACCGTGGCGGGACCTAATCTGGTATTCTCCCTGTCCAAAACCGGCGGTGTCGAGGTAACCGACGATAAAGGCGATGTCGCGGATATCACGATCGCCGATGTAAATCAGTCCAACGGCGTCATTCAGGTGGTGGATAAAGTGCTTCTGCCCTGAATCGAAAGCCGAATCGCTTAACCGCCGCCGGGGGGTGGAGAAATGTCTTCCCCTGGCGGCATGGCTCAGGGGAGAGCTTTCTGCCCCGGTTTGTTTGACAATAACATTCATTCCAACCCTTGCGCCGGGCGTGAAACAGCGCAACCTGATGCGTAGGGATGACATTGAACGTATCAGGAGAGACGGCACATGAAGGCCAACAGTGTACTTGAGACCATTGGTAAGACCCCGCATATCCGCTTGAGCCGGTTGTTCCCGGGGGCGGAGGTCTGGGTCAAATCAGAGCGTACTAATCCTGGCGGATCGATCAAGGACCGTATCGCGCTGGCAATGGTGGAGGCGGCCGAGGCCAGCGGGCAGTTGCAGCCCGGCGGGCTGATCATCGAGCCGACGTCGGGCAATACCGGCGTAGGCTTGGCGTTGGTCGCGGCGGTAAAGGGCTACCGGCTTATCCTGGTCATGCCCGAATCCATGTCCATCGAGCGCCGCCGTCTCATGCAGGCTTATGGTGCAAGTTTCGACCTTACGCCCAAAGAGAAGGGCATGAAAGGGGCGATTGAGCGTGCCAAGGAATTGGCCGAGCAGAACCCTGGCGCATTTGTGCCGCAGCAATTCGAAAATCCGGCGAACATCGAGGTACATGTGCGCACCACGGCGCAGGAAATCCTTGCTGATTTTCCTGAAGGGCTGGATGTCATTGTTACCGGTGTCGGCACGGGCGGGCATATCACGGGCGTTGCCGAGACGTTGAAAAAGTCCTGGCCGAAACTCAAGGTCTTTGCGGTTGAGCCGACGCTCTCGCCGGTGATCTCGGGCGGCGCGCCCGGCCCGCACCCGATCCAGGGCATAGGCGCCGGGTTTATCCCGGTAAACCTGCATATTGTGGCGCTGGACGGCGTGATCCAGGTGGAGGCCGAAGAGGCGCGCGAGTTCGCCCGCCAGTCGGCCAGCCGTGAAGGGCTGCTGGTTGGCATTTCCTCCGGCGCGACGCTCGCCGCCATTGCCAAAAAGCTGCCCGAACTGCCCGAGGGAGCGCGCGTGCTGGGCTTTAATTACGACACCGGCGAGCGCTATCTCTCCGTGCCGGATTTTCTGCCTGCGTGATCCTGGGCGTGGCGTTTCTTTGACCTGGATCATGGTGCCGTGGTAGCGCCCGGAGGATAGGGGATACCCATGACCGACGCTGATCTCATCGCCCGCTATGATGGCCGGGTACCGCGCTACACCAGCTACCCGACCGCGCCGCATTTTCACTCAGGCATCGGGGCCGAGGCTTATGCAGGTTGGCTCGCCAACCTGCCCTTGGGGGCACCGATTTCGCTCTACCTGCATGTGCCGTTCTGCGACCGGCTCTGCCTTTATTGTGGCTGCAACACGACCGTCGTGCGCCAGGAGCGGCCGCGCCGCGCCTATGCCGCGCAGTTGATGCGCGAAATCGCGCTGGTGGCGGACGCCATTGGCCAGCGCGCCGAGGTGGGCGCGGTGCATTGGGGCGGTGGCACGCCGACGATGCTGCCGGGCGATTGTCTGGTGGCGATCATGGACCTGATCTGCGAACGCTTCACGGTGGTGCCCGGCGCGGAAGTGGCGATCGAGATCGACCCGGCGTCGATGCCCGAGGATGGCCTCGACGCGCTGGCCCGCATGGGCGTGACCCGCGCCAGCCTGGGCGTACAGGATTTCAACCCGGTCGTGCAGGAGGCAATTGGCCGCGAGCAGAGCTTCGAGGAAACCGAGAGCTGCGCCATTGCGCTGCGCAGCCTGGGGATCACCTCGCTTAATCTGGATCTGATCTACGGCCTGCCGCACCAGACGGTGGAGTCCGTGCAAGAGACGGCGCGACGGGCTCTGACCCTGCGCGCGGACCGTGTTGCGGTATTCGGCTACGCGCATGTGCCGTGGATGAAGAAGCATCAGGCGCTGATCCCCGAGGCTGTGCTGCCCGGTGCGGCGGCGCGTTTTGCCCAGGCCAAGGTTGTGGCCCGCGTGCTCGAACGAGAAGGCGGCTACGTCCCAGTCGGTTTGGACCACTACGCCCGCCCTGGCGACAGCATGGCCGATGCGGCGATGGCACAAACGCTGCACCGCAGCTTCCAGGGCTACACGACAGACGCCGCGCCGGTGTTGATCGGCCTGGGGGCGAGCGCCATTGGCAGCCTCCCGCAAGGCTATGTGCAAAACGCGCCCGGCGTGCCCGCCTATGCGGCGGCGATAGATCAAGGGCATTTTGCCATCGCCAAAGGCGTTGCGCTAACTCAGGATGATCGTTTGCGCCGCGCCGTGATTGAACGGGTCATGTGCGATCTAGAGGTCGATCTGGTGGCCCAGGCGCGGGCTTTCGCCCAGGATCCACAGCCGTTGTTGGCGGCTGCGGAGGGCTTGGCGCCGTTCGTCGCTGACGGTTTGGTCGGCTGGGACGGAAGCCGTATCGAGGTGCGGCCCGAAGGTCGCCCCTTCGTGCGCAACGTCGCAGCACTCTTCGACAGCTATCTGATCCGTAACGACGCCGTAAAACGTCACGCCCAGGCGGTGTGAGCAAGACAATGTGCAGTCGCTAGAACGGGACATGCTCCGGTTGGCGCAATCGCCAATTGGAATGCGCTGCGATGTCCAAAACCTGAAAATGTTGAAATACAACTTACAGGAAAACGATCACCGTATCGTCAGCGCGCAGCCGCCACGTCAGTTGCCCGCATTGGCCGTGCGGTAGCGTGAGTCCATCAACTCCAGCAGATCGACCACCTGATTCACGCCAGGTGTGTTTTCGGCCAGCACTCTGACCGCGCGGCGTTCCTCCTTAGAACCTGACTCTGAATGGTAGCCTTGCTAACTTTGACGCACGATTTTTCT
>DAOMCN010000082.1:0-8063 GCA_035427885.1 Acidocella sp.
AGATCGGGCGCGCCGCCACGCGCTCTACGGGCCGGATTGGGACATCGACGAGGATTTTCTGGCGGCTGTAGCCCGCCTTCCACCTTGCGCGGGCATTGCGCTGGGGTTCGACCGCCTTGCAATGTTAGCCACCGGCGCGCCGCGCCTGGCCGACGTGCTCTGGTTGCCGGGGTGAAATTTTGCGTCCGTCGTGCTTATATCCCCACCACAACAGGCCAGAATGGAGATGGATCATGCGTCGCAGTTCTTGGGTTTTGGCTTCACTGTTCGCGCTGGCGGGATGTGCTATCGGGCCTAGCCTGCAAAGCCGGATGGCAGCCTATATCGGCGCGAGCACGGAACAGTTGGTGAAGGGGCTGGGCGTGCCTGACAAACAGGTCAACATAAATGGCGAAAAATACTTCGCCTATGATCGTTCATACACCCAGGTCGAACCACCGATGGGGGGCTTTTATGGACCGTTTTACGGCCCTTACGCCGGTCCGGTTTTTGGCCCCGCCTTCCCTGCGACGGTCGATGTCTATGGTTGCGAGACAACATTCCTGCTGAAGGACGGCAAGGTGGTCAGCTTTACCCTACGCGGGAATGACTGCCGGTAGGCTGTCTCATGGGCTCGCGGCAGCAATTGCCTTCAGCAACGCGCGTACGCCCTCTGCCGGGCCTTGGCTGTGGGACCAGACCGCACCGACCACGGCCAGGAACTCAGCCCCGGCCTGCACCAGCGGGGCGCAGTTCTCAGCTGAAATACCGCCGATGGCGACACAGGGGATTTCCATGATTTCAGCCCAGGCACGCAGGGTTTCGATCTCGGCCATTTCCGGCGGTTCTTTGGTCGTGGTCGGAAAGAATGCGCCAAAAGCGACGTAGTCGGCGCCAGCTTCCCCTGCTTCCATCGCGAGATGGCGCGAGTTGTGGCAGGTCACGCCCAGGGTCAGATCCCCGAGAATCTTGCGTGCTTGTTTCACAGGCATGTCCGTCTGGCCGACATGCGCGCCGTCGCAGCCGTGTTTTACCGCGAGGTCCGGGCGATCGTTCAGGAGAAACGCCACATTGCGCGACTGCACGACCGGGCGCAGCCGCTCGATGGTTTTCTGGAGCAGCAGATCCGGCGCGTCCTTGAGGCGAAGCTGAACAGCGGCGACATCGCCCGCATCGAGTGCTGCGGCCAGATTGTCGGTAAAATGATCTGGCAGGACAGGAGGGGTAATCAAATAGAGGCGGCAGAGGTTTTCCATGATCAGACAAAGCTTCCAAAAATCAGGCCGATACTGGCGGTTACGGCCATCGCTAGCGCTCCAAAAAAGAGGACCCGGATTGTGCTGCGCCAGATCGGCGCCCCCCCGGCGCGGGCGGAGAGCGCGCCCAGAGTGGCCAGAAAAATAAGGGCGGCGGCGCTGACGGCGGGAACCAAAGTCGAGAGTGGGGCAACAGCGCCAACCAGCAGAGGCAGAAACGCACCAACGGCGAAGCTGGCGGCGGAAGCCAGGGCGGCCTGGGTAGGTCTCGCGCGCAACTGTTCGGTGATGCCAAGTTCATCGCGGGCATGCGCTCCGATCGCATCGTGTTCCATCAACTGTTCAGCGACCAGTGCCGCCAGCGCCGGATCCAGCCCGCGCCGGACGTAGATTTCAGCCAGTTCCTCGTGCTCGGCATCGCGGTCTGCGAGGTGTTCACGATGCTCCACGGCAAGGTCGGCGGCCTCGGTATCGGCTTGGGAGTGGACGGAGACATATTCGCCCGCCGCCATCGCCATCGCCCCTGCGCCGAGTCCAGACAGTCCAGCGATGAGGATGTTGTGATGCGTCCCATGTGCCGCCGCGACGCCCAGGATAAGGCTCGCGGTGGATAAAATACCGTCATTCGCCCCCAGGACGCTCGCCCGCAACCAGCCGGTCTGGCTGCTGCGGTGGATCTCCCTGGGGGCTGACATGGCCGGATTTCAGGCTTTGTTCTGGTAGATGGCGATAATTTGCGCCAGCATCGCCAGGGCTTCCTCGCGCGGGCGCTGGAAGGTGTTACGGCCGATGATGGAGCCGTTCGCCCCGCCGTCGCGCAAGCCGCGAACGTCATCGTAGAGGCCCTCCAGCCCCTTCGACTCGCCGCCCGAGAAAACCACGATGCGCTTGCCCGCAAAGCACGACTGCACGACGTGCTCGACGCGTTTGGCCAAGGTCGAGCCATCAATATTGGCGTAGGATTTCTTCGCCGCTTCGAGCGAGACCACGGCGGTCGGCGGCTTCACCTTGATGATGTGCGCGCCCAGCAGCGCCGCCATGTGCGCCGCGTAGGCGCAAATGTCGAAGGCGGTTTCGGCAGCCTTATCCAGCTCCGGACCGCGCGGGTAGGACCAGATAACAACGGCGAGACCGGCGGCCTTAGCTTCCTCTGCCAGCTCACGGATTTCTTCCATCAGGTCGAAGGCGAATTCAGAGCCCGGATAGATGGTAAAGCCGATCGCTGAGCAGCCCAGACGCAGCGCGTCATTGACCGAGCCGGTGAGGGCCTGGTTCTTGTCGGTGGCGAGGGAGTTGGAGGAATTCAGCTTCAGGATGGTCGGGATTGCGCCGGCAAAGGTGCTGGCGCCAGCCTCGAGCATACCAAGCGGCGCGGCGTAGGCGGAGAGCCCGGCGTCGATGGCGAGCTGAAAATGGTAGTGCGGGTCATAGCCAGCGGGATTAGGGGCGAAAGAGCGAGCCGGACCATGCTCGAAGCCCTGATCCACGGGCAAAATAACCAGCTTGCCGGTGCCGCCCAGCTTGCCCGCCATCAGGATACGGGCAAGATTCGTCTTGGTGCCGGGATTGTCGCTCTCGTAATGAGAAAGAATTTTTTTGACCCGCTGCGTGATGTGCATTGTACTAATCCCCTATGTCAAAACCTGGCCGCGTGTAGCTTATGCAAGCGCGCCTGTCATCCCGCCTAACCACGCGATAAGGCGGGTTTCGGCCGTAAATTGGGCGAGATTAAGGGCGCTGGGGGGCTGGGTGAGTAAGCGTGCGCCCTGGCCGTGTGCGATCGCCGCGAGGGGTGGCAGCGCCTGCGCCGGGCCGGTGAGAACAATGCCGGGCAGGCCGAGCTTTAAGGCCTCCAAGGCGCGTCCCGGCGCGTCCGCGCAGTCGAGCAGGGAGGGGCCTGAAAAATCTGCCAGGGTCAGCAATTCACGCCACCACAGGCAACCAAGATAGCTGCCGGCGCCAGGGGCGGACAGCAGCGTGACTGGCAGTTTCGGCGCCAAAGCAAACCGCGCTTGGGCCAGGTCATGAATGATGACGGCGGGTGGAAGCGGGATGGACAAGGCTTTTACTTGACCTTTCATGGTTGCGTCGGCTTCAATAGACCTTATGCCCGAGTCTGAATCAGAAGACGAAATTCTCAACCGTATCGAAATCGCATTGCGCAAGATTGCAAGTGCTACTCAGGGCAACGCGCTTGCGCCGGGTCAGGGGATCGACCGCGAAGCGCTAGCCGGAACACTCGACGTATTGATCGAGCGTTTACGCAGTGAATTGGACCTTCCCGCCTCCGACAAACAGAGCGTGGAGTAAAAGCAGATGGCGCAAGTTACCATTCGGGTTAACGGCTATACCTATATCGTTGGCTGCGAGGATGGGCAGGAAGCGCATCTGGAGCGAATGGCTACCGAGATCGAGGAGCGTGTCAACAAAATCAAGGCCATCGGCGGGCAATCCGGCGAGGCCCGGCTGCTGCTGCTGGCTGCGCTGCTGCTGGCGGATGAATTGCACGATGCACGCACCACGCTTCCCGCGCCGCCGCCGCCCGTCGCCGCGACCGATCCAAAAAAGCTGGCCAGACTGCGGGAAATAGCCGCCCGCGCGGAAGAGATTGCAGCGGACCTCACGGACGCCTAGAGTAGGATTTGGAGCTGCCCGGTTCGTCAGGCAAATCATCCCCAGGGCCGTTAAGCATCTCCCTCGGGAACTGGCTCTGTCCGGATCTTGGTCCGGGTATCTGGTGCCCACCTGCACAAGCAGGCCTTGGGAGGATGTACACGCCAACGGCCAGGGCGGCTCCACTTTTATCCTCGGGTAAGCAGCGCGCAGACTACCAGCCTGCGAAGCCCATCATCCCCGGCCCCATCCCGTCAAACCCCATCCCTCTCGGTCCCGTACCGAACCCCGGCATCATGCCGTAGCCGCCAGACGCGAGGCCAGGCAGGATCTCCGATGCCTGCCCCTGCTGATAAGCAGTCAGATGCGGCAGCAGCGTTTTTGCCGCACTTTGCTCCTGCTCATAATTTTGCTTCATCGTGGCAAGCATGCCGCTCATCAGCGCAAAACCCTGCTCCGCCGAGGGTTGGGCTCCAGATGCGTAGCTCGACTGCATGAGCGACTGCATCGAGGTCCAGACATCCTGATTAGCCTTTGTCACGGCGTTGGCATAAGCGTTCCAAGCATCTTCCTCGGCGCTGGTAATGGCGAGATTCTGCTTAAGCCGGGCGAGACGATTGGCCATAACAGATTTTGGATCACCCCACGGACCGGCGAAGGGCGCATGCGCACCCGGACCGTGAATCGCGCCAAACCCAGGCCCGCCGCCGGCACCGTACATCATCCCCGGCCCGCCATAGCCGCCCATCATCCCATAACCCGGCTCGTCGACTGGAGACGATGAATCCGGCGTTTGCGCGAGCGTAAAACCGGCGCAACCAACCATCAGGGCGGCGGCAAGCCAACCCGTTCGAGAAATATTTCTGAGCATAACAAAATTGCCTTTGCAACCAAGGCTGTGCGGCAAGATGGCTCACACAGTACCAACAAGCACCTTAGCAGAGTGGCGACGAGATGGCTTGATATGGGTCAATCCGCGAATGAAATTTCGACAAGATATGCCTAAAGCCCGGCGAGGCCGCGGAACTCCTCCTCCGAAAGAATCTTCAACCCGAGTTCCGCCGCCTTTTTGGCTTTGGAGCCCGCGTCTGCGCCGAGCACCACATAATCCGTCTTTTTCGAGACAGATTCAGTAACTTTTGCACCAAGGGATTCCGCGCGCGCCTTGGCTTCTGGGCGCGCCATGCTGAGCGTGCCGGTGAACACGATGGTTTTTCCGGCAAGGGGCGAGTCGGTATTAGCGGCGCTCGGCGCGTCGGTGATGGTGAGAAAGGCTTCGAGTTCGGCAAGGGTGGCGAGATTATGCGGCTCGGCGAAAAAAGCCGCGAGGTCGGTGGCGATAGCCGGGCCGACGCCGGAAATGGAACCAAGCTCCAGGCGCTCATCCGAGCCGATCAGCGTGGCCGCGATCATACTCTTTTTCCAGTTGTTGTAAGCCCCATAATGCCGGGCGAGGAGCTTGGCGTTATTCTCGCCGACCCGGCGGATGCCCAGCGCAAAAATGAAACGCGGCAGTGGGATGACGCGGCGCACCTCGATCGCGGCAACAAGGTTTCTTGCCGAGAGCGCGCCCCAGCCCTCCCGCCCGGCAATTTCCGATTCATGCGCGGCCAGGCGGAATATATCGGGTGCGGATTTCAGCAGGCCGTCGTTGAAGAATTCGACAATGGTTTTCTCGCCGCAGCCCTCAATGTCGAACGCGCCGCGTGAACAAAAATGGATCAGACGCTCGGTAATCTGCGCCGGACAGGTGAGGCCGCCGGTACAGCGGCGGACAACATCGTCGTTATCGCGCACCGCGAGACTGCCGCAGACCGGGCAGTGAGTCGGAAAGACAAAAGCCTTGCTGTGCTCAGTATGTTGTAAGACCCTAAGGATTTGTGGGATGACATCGCCGGCGCGCTGAAGCTCGACCGTATCGCCGATGCGAACGTCTTTGCGGGCGATTTCGTCCTCGTTGTGCAATGTCGCGTATTGCACGAGAACGCCGCCGACATTCACCGGCCGCAAGCGCGCGCGTGGCGTGAGCGCGCCGGTACGCCCGACTTGGATTTCGATATCTTCCAGCACTGTGCTGGCGCGTTCGGCGGGGAATTTCCAGGCAATAGCCCAGCGTGGCGCACGGCCCGCAAAGCCTAAGCGATTTTGCAAGGCAAGATCGTTTGTTTTATAAACCACACCGTCAATATCATAGGGAAGCTCCGCGCGCTCCGTACCGATATGCGCCTGGAAACCCGCCGCGTCGGCTTCAGCGATGCGCTTGGAGTAAGGGTTGACAGAAAACCCCCATGCTTGAAGTTTTTCCAGATACTGCCAATGGGTTTTGGCAACCGGCGCGCTCGTATCGCCCTGCGCGTAGGCGAAAAGCGAGAGGTTGCGCTGAGCGGTGATCGTGGGATCAAGCTGGCGCAGGGAACCCGCGGCGGCGTTGCGCGGATTAGCGAATTGTTTCTCCTGCGTCGCGTTCAGAGCGAGGAAATCCGCCTTGGTCATGTAGACCTCGCCGCGGATCTCGATACGCTCGGGTGCGCCGTGCGGCAGCGTGAGCGGCAGGGATTTCAAGGTGAGCAGGTTGGCGGTGACGTCCTCGCCCTCAAAGCCGTCGCCGCGCGTGGCGGCGCGCAGGAATTTCCGCTTCTCATAGGTCAGCGAGATGGAGAGACCATCGATCTTCGGCTCGGCGACGAATTCGAGAGGTGAGTCGTCGAGCCCCAGAAAACGGCGGATGCGCGCACAAAATTCGGCGAATTCCTCTTGGGCAAAGACATTGTCGAGCGAGAGCATCGGCACGGCGTGGCGGATTTTGGCGAAGCCTGTGGCAGGTTTCGCGCCAATCTCGGCAAGCGCCTGCGCGTTCCACTCGGGATGCGCCTTCAGCAGGGCTTCGGCCTCAAGGCGTAGCGCGTCGTATTCTGCATCGCTCATCAGCGGCGCGTCCTGGGTGTAGTACGCGGCGTTGGCCTCGGCGATGCGGGCGAGGAGTGCGTCGAAATCAGCTTTGGCGTTGCTCATGGGTGGCTCATAAAGATGGATAACCGCGCTCGCTACGCGGTCTCTCCATGAAAGAAACAAGGATCATTGTGCGAGGAGGCTGGTGGCCGCGTCGCGGGCAGCGTCGGTGATGGTTTCGCCTGCGAGCATACGGGCGATTTCTTCGCGCCGCGCGGTTTCGCTAAGGATTTCGACCGCGGTAATCGCCCGTCCGCCCACCAGATGTTTGATAACGCGCATCTGCGCCGCCCCGCGCGCGGCGACCTGAGGCGAGTGGGTAACGACGAGAACCTGCACGTCCTGCGCCACGCGGGCGAGACGCTCTCCGACGGCCGCAGCGGTGGCGCCGCCGATGCCGGAGTCGACCTCATCGAAAATCAGCGAACAGACCCCGCCTCCGCTGGTGAGTACAACTTTCATCGCCAGCATCAGGCGCGAAAGCTCGCCGCCGGAGGCAATTTTATCGAGCGCGCCAGGCGTCTCTCCGGGATTGGTGGCAATCAGGAATTTTACCCCGTCCGCGCCGCGTGGCCCCCATGCGCTCTCGGGCAGAACCGCGCGCTCAACAACAAAGCGGGCGCGCTCGAGCTTCAGCGGCGGAAGTTCGCGGGCCAGTGCCGCCATCAGTCCGGTGGCGGCGTGCTCGCGTAACGTAGACAGGGAAGCTGCGGCTTGGACATAGGCGGCGCGCCGTTGCGCCGTCTCGCGGGTCAAGGCGGCAATGTCGGCGACCCCGCTGTCGAGGGCTTTGAGACGCGCGCGGAACTCGGCCAGGAGTTCGGCCAGCGCGACAACAGGGACGCCGTGTTTGCGTGCGGCGGCGCGAAGGGCAAAAAGGCGCTCCTCGGTGGCCTCCAAGGCGCGCGGGTCGTCTTCCACCTCCAAGGCGAGGCGTTCTAGCAGGTTCTGGGCCTCGGCGAGCGCTTCCTCGGCGCGCTCGATCGCGGCCATCGCCTCGGCGGCGGGGTGTTCGGCGTTGCCCGGGGCGGCAAGCTTGGCCAGCGTACGGGCGGCGGCGCGCAGATGCGCGGCGGGGCCGGAAGCGCGGCGGTCTTTGGGGGTCAATTCAGCCAGCGCGGCGGCAATCGCCTCCGCCCTGCGCTCGCCGCCCTGGAGCCGCTGGCGCTCGGTGGCGAGTGCCTCTTCCTCGCCTTCCTGCGGATTCAGCCGGGAGAGTTCGTCAGCGGCGTGGCGGAGAAAGTCTTCCTCCCGAGCGGCCTCCTC
>DAOMCN010000083.1:0-8061 GCA_035427885.1 Acidocella sp.
ACCGCCTGCGTTTGCTCCGGCGCATTAGATGACATCGGCAAACTCCGGCTTCAGGCGATGAAACACGAAGCCGCCTGTCACCAGGATCAGCAGGGTGATCGTCCAGAACACCACCGTTTCATGCATGTCCGGCCAGATCGGGGTTTTATAAACCATCAGCCCGCGATAGCCCTGCACGATATAATAAATCGGGTTGGAGGTCAGCACCCCTTGATAAGCAGCGGGCACGATGTTCTGCACCCATACGATCGGCGTCATCCAGAACCACATGTTGAGTAAAATGGTCAGTGCCTGGCCGATGTCCCGGTAGAAAACCTGTAGGGCCGATAGCAGCCAGCCAAGGCCGAGCAGCAAAACCATGGTGCAGCCCAGGTAATACAGCACCAGCAGCCTGTCGGCAAAAAACGGTAGATGAAACATGCTCATCATGATGCCGAGCAGCGTGAGAAAGACGAAATGCGGGAACAGGCCAGAGATGATATAGACAAGCGGCAGAATTTCGGTGGGGAATACCGTTTTCGTGACAAGATAAGCATTCGCGGTAATGGCGCCGGTGATGACCTGCAGCGTATCGTTAAAAAAATACCACGGCGTGAGACCGCAAACGAACCATAGAATAAATGGGATATGGCTCGGCCCCTGCGCCCGGAAGCCGACCGCAAACACGAAATAAAAGACACAGACGGCGGCGATCGGGTGTACGAACGCCCAGATCATGCCACCGAGTGTACCGGCATATCGGCTCTGCAGATCGCGCGCCGAAAGCAACAAAATCATCTCGCGATGCTTCAGTACATTGGCGCAGAAGCGCAGGACAGCGGATTTGAACATGGGAAGTTTAACCTGTTATCAAATCAGGTTGTCGCCGTTGAAACCGGGACAACACGCCGAAAATCCGTTGCGCCACACTACGAACCATCGATTCTCACTCCGCGCCGCCCGGCATGACCGGCTGTTTCGAAATATTGCCGGCCACATAGCGGGCACTGAACCACCACCACATGAAAAACCGCCATTTTGCCGGCAGGTCGCGGTCCATCAGCAACAGCCGGGTAAACAGGCCGAAGGCGTGGATCAAACTGCGCGGCCGGCGCAGGGGCGTGTAATGCGGCAGCGCGGGCGCCGGGGCGGCGCTGCCGTCGATCGCCGCTTCCAGCAGCCCAAGCGAGGCGGCGCGGACCGGTGCCAGCCCGACGAAGAGCATGTCATCCTCGAACCGGCCACGCGCGCCATAGGTCGTATCGAACGCCGCCTTACCCGTGCGGTAATGCAGATGCTCAAACACCAAGTCCGACAGATAGAAGATCCGCGATTTACCGTGCCGTTCCAGCCGCTTAAAAATGTCCATCAGGTGATAATCGATGAACGCGCCGCGATAGGCACGGTGGAAGGGTTCACGCAAAACCTCGCAGACGCGGCGGGGCAGGATGGGAAAGGTACAAAGCTTCTGTCCCTTGAACAGATCATTGCCATAGGCAAGGTAAATACGGTCTGGGACCGAAGCGTCGAGCCGACGTAGCGTTTCGTCCCAGCCCGCGGTGCGGATCACCACGTCGTCATTCATCAGCATGATGATTTCGCCGCGCGCCTGCGCCAGGCAACCCATGTTATAGCCGCCCATCGACTGCCGCGGCCCAATGATGCGGATGACCTCAAGGCCGGGACAGTCCAGCGCATGGCTTTCCTTATCGTCCTCGTCGACATACATGATGACCTCGACGGCCTCCGGATGTTGCGCCGTGGCCAACACGCTCCGCAGGAAACGGCGCGCCAGCTCCGGGCGTTCGCGCGTCGGCATCAGCAGCGAGATGCGCGTGCGCTCGGTCACAAGGTCTGGCCCCTGATCATCCGCACGGCGGCCAACACGTCTGCGGCGCGGAGGATACTGGCTGGCAGCGTGCTGCTTTGAGCCGCGCCATATCCCGTGCGAACCAGCATCGGCGTCACCCCGGCGCGCTGTGCCGCCTCGATGTCGATGGCCTTGTCACCCACCATGTAGGAGGCCCCAAGGTCGATCCCGAGTTCGTCGGCGGCACGCAGCAGCATCCCCGGTTCGGGCTTGCGGCAGTCGCAACCTTCCGACGCTCCCGCCTCAGGATGGTGTGGGCAGATATAATAGCCGTCGATATGCGCCCCGGCGGCAGCCAGCAGCTGGTCGACATGCCGGTGCAGTGCGGTCACATCCGCCTCGGTGTAATAGGCACGCGCCACGCCGGACTGGTTGGTGACGACGACCGCGAGCCAACCCATTTCATTAATCTCGCGAATGGCCTCGGGCGCGCCTGCGATCCACTCCCAATCGCCGCTCCGGTACAAATAATGCTTCTCGACATTGAGCGTGCCGTCGCGGTCCAGAAATACCGCCCGCCTTGCGCCGGTCACGACAGCACCACCGGCTCAGACATTGCCGTAAACGGCGTTGCGCAGCATGGTGAAGCCCTTGATCAGCTCGCCGATGCCACGCTCCAGCGTGAATTCGGGTGCATAGCCAGTGGCCTCGATTTTCGCATTGGAGACGATGTAGTTGCGCTGATCCGGGTCCGTGCCGGTCTGCGCCTCGATGAAGGTGAAGCCCTTCACCTGTTGGGCGATACGTTCACATAACTCCCATTTCGACACGTTGGCGGATGATAGTCCAACATTATATATCTGCCCGTTCATCGTCTCGAAGTTTTTGAGTCCATGCTGGAACACGCGGGACACGTCGCGCACATGGATATAGTTTCGTTTAAAATGACTTTCGAACAATACCACCGCGCGGTCGTACACCGCCCGATAGGTGAAATCGTTGACCAGCAGATCGATGCGCATTCGCGGCGACATGCCAAATACGGTGGCCAGGCGGAAGCTGATGGCGTTGGGATGCTGCATCAGCTCCCGCTCCACCGCCACCTTGTCGATGGCATATTTGGAAATCGGGTTGAGCGGCGACGTCTCGGAACAGAAATTGCCCTCCCCGCCCGAGCCGTAGGCGCTGTTGGTGGTCGGCATCATGACCCGCTGCGCGGGGGAGAGCATTTTCAGCATCATGCTGATGGCGTCGTGATTGATGCTGGTGGCACCGACCGGATCGAGATTGCACATCGGCGCGCCGACCAGTGCGGCCAAAGGAATGACCACGTCATTGCTCTTCAGCAGCGAGGCCATCGTCTCAGCGGAGCGTATGTCACCTTTGACGATGGTGAAATTCGGGTGGTAGCAAACATGGTTCAGGCTCGCCTGTTTGAACAGGAAGTTATCCAGTACCGTTACCTTATGGCCCGCGGCCAGAAGATCCGGCACCAAAATGGACCCGAGATAGCCTGCACCGCCTGTTACGAGAATATTATACGACATCAATCCCTCATTCTCCAGATCTATTACGGCATCATAACGCCGGTCCTGGCGTCGCGGGCGGCGTCTGTTGCGGAAACATCGCCCGCTCCACGCTCTCGCACAGAGCGTGCGCCAGGATCATATGCATCTCCTGGATCGCGCTGGTCGTCTCTCCGGGGGCGACCAGGCAGATACTGGCGAGCCCGGCCGCCCCCCCGCCGTCACGCCCGGCCAGCGCCAGCCCCGGCAAGCCTCGCCCGCGGCAGAGCTGCAGCGCCTCCAGGATGTTGGGGGAGTTGCCCGAGCTGGTGAAGCCGAGGAACACATCCCGATCCGTCAGCTTGCCGGCGAGTTGCCGGGCGAACACCTGGTCAAAGCCGTAATCATTCCCGATGGCGGTCAGCAGCGCGCCATCCACGTTCAGGGCCTCGGCCGGCAGCGGCGCGCGGTCATATGCCAGGCGGCTGACGAACTCCCCCGCGATATGCTGCGCCTCGGCCGCCGAGCCGCCATTGCCGGCGATATAGAGCCGCCCGCCGCGGCGGAAACAGGTGAGCAAAACCCCCGCCATCGCCTCAAACTGCGCCAAGAGCGGGCGGTCTTCGCCCAGCGCCCGCATCGCCAACTCGGTGCGGTGCAAATTCCTGCGCAATACGGCGACCGCCGGGCCGCCTGCCGCGGTCATTGCAACCACTCGTGCGCGCGTTGGTAATCCGCCGGCACGCCGATATCGATGAACATGCCCGGACAGGCGAGCCCGAACAGCCTGGCGTTCTGCCTCTGCAGCCGTGGCAGCAGGTCATCCTCGAGCGACAATTTTATGCCAGGTGCAAAGCCACAGCCGCGCACCGCCGCCGGCTCCAGCGCATAAACACCGCCATTGGCATAACCACCGACCTCGCCCCTGCCGGCCGCCAGATCCTCGATCCGCCCATCCGCCGCGCGTTGGACCCCCATGTACCGATCGGCCTCCGCCGCGCGGAATAGCGACAAGGTCCAGTCCGCGCCGCGCTCGGCATGGCAGGCGAGCAGCGCTGGCAATGGCACCGCGAAAAACGTGTCGCCGTTCAGCAGCAGGCACGTCTCATCGCCGGCCTGCGGCAAAGCCAGCAGCAGGCCGCCTCCCGTGCCGAGCGGCGCTTCCTCCATCGCATAGGCGAGCGGCGCACCACGATAGCTGGAGCCGAAGAAATCCTGGATCATGTCATGCCGGTAGCCAACCGAGAGCACGAAGCGATCCACCCCCTGGCCCAGCCAGTAATCCATGAGATGCACCAGAAACGGCCGCCCATTGATCAGCGCCATGGGTTTTGGCCGATCCGGCACCACCGCGCGCAGCCTCGTGCCGAGCCCGCCTGCGAGAATGATGGCGCAGGTCATCCGCTACTCGACGGCGTTCAGGATCGCGCAGATCTGATCGATCTCCGCATCCCGCAAATCCGGAAAATTGCCGAGATAGCACCCATAGAAATGCACATGCTCGGTCTCGGGGAACTGCGCGTAGTATCCGTCCGGCACCAGCCCGCGCAGATAGGGCTGGCGCAGCTGGTTGCCGCCCCCCGCGCTGCCGCGGCGGAATTCAATGCCGGCGGCCCGCATGGCCGCGGACAGCCGGGCAAAAAACGCCGGGTCAGGCTGCCGCAGGATCAGGTTGAACGCGTAATTGCTCGATCCTTCCAGCTTGAAATCCGTGCGGTATTTCTGGCCGTTCAGCTGCCCCAGGAAGCGCCGCAGATTGGCCGTGCGCCGTGCGACGTTGGCGTCCAGCCGCTTGAGCTGCTGGCGGCCGAGGATGCCGCCGATTTCGGTGTTGCGGACGTTGTAGGCGGGGTAGGCAAAGATGAAGTCCGGGTTGAGCTGTGGATGGGCCGCGGCATAGCCGTCCCGCGTGGCCGGGTCATTGGCCTCGCGCACCATGCCGTGCGAGCGCAGCATGCGCAGCTGCTGGTACAGCGCGGCATCGTCGGTGCAGAGCATACCGCCCTCGATCGTGCTCATATGATGCGCGTAGTAGAAGGAAAAATTCGATACCCAGCTGAAGCTGCCGCATTTTCGCCCGCCATGGGCGGCACCGTGGGACTCGCAAACATCTTCGATCAACGCTACGCCCCGCCGCTCCAGCTCCGCCAGCAGGGTATCGGTCAGCCCGTTGAACCCCTGCGCATGCGTGAGGAACACCGCCCGGGTGAGCGGTGTGATTTTCTGCAAAATCTGCCCCGGGTCCATCGATAGCGTGCGCGGCTCAATATCCACGAATACCGGGGTGAAGCCGTTCTGCAGCACCGAGGCGATGTCGGAAACCCAGGTGAGCGTCGGAACGATGACCTCGCCCGCCTCAGGATGGCGCAGTTTGAGCGCCGCCATGGCCAGCAGGTTGGCCGAAGCGCCAGAATTGACGAAGACGCTGTATCGAACACCCAGCCATTCCGACCACTCCGCCTCGAACGCCCGGACCTGCGGTCCGTTGGTGAGAATAGGGTCGTCTTGCTGCAGATGCGTGATCACCGCGTCGAGATCCTGACGCAGGATATTGTTGCGCATAAGGGGAAATTTCATAAAGTCTCCGCTTCCAGATCCAAGCTCCGCGGCGCCCCCAGCGTGGCGAGCAGCGCCTCGATAGCCCGCAGCGTCGACTCGGGGCCGATGCCGACCAGCTCGTGCAGCTCCAGCCGGGTGCCGAGATCAAAGCGGTAGGCCGGCTCCACGCCCAAGCAGAGCAGCCGCGCATCCGGGCAATGGCGGGCGGCGAATTCGCGCAACAGCGCATCCATTCCACCGCGGCCGCTGAAGCCTTCCTCCATCGTGACGATGCCAGCATAGCAGGACAAGCAAGCCGCCAGCCCGGCGGCATCGAAGCGCGCCAGATCAAACAGATCGATCACCCCCACCGCCTCGCCCCGCTGGCGCAGCCGCTCCGCCACGGCAAAGGCGGTGTGCAGCATATAGCCGGTGGCCACGAACGCGATCCGCCCGCCATGGCGATGCACATGAAAGCCGCGCTGCATCTCCGGCGCGCCGTCGGCGTAGATCACCGGCAACACCTGGGCATCGAGCCGCAGGTATTTCGGCCCGCCCTCCGCGATGCAGCGCGCCAGCAATGCGCCGGCGCTGACGTGATCGGCCGGCGAAAACAGCTGCATGTTCGGCAATGCCCGCATCAGGGTGATGTCCTCATAGCATTGATGCGTGGGGCCGGAGACGACGTAGCTGTACCCGGCACCGACACCGATGAGATTGACATTGAGCCGCCGCGCGCCCGCCAGCAACGCCAGGTTGACGCGGATCTGCTCGTAGCAGCGCATGGTGATGAACGGGGCAATCGCATAGGCGAATACGGTGAAGCCTTCGAGCGACAACCCAGCCGAAACATTGATGAGATTCTGCTCGGCGATGCCGACATTGACGAAGCGGGCGGGGAAATCGGAACGGATTTTGTCGAGCACCGGCGAGCCAAAATCCGCGCTCGTGAAAAAAATATTCGGGTCATGACGCATCTCATTCCAGATGCCCTCCAGCAGCGCATCGCGCATCGCCAAGGCTTTTATGGTCATGGCTTGCATGGTCATTCGCCCGCCTCCAACAGGCTGTCGATAAGCCCGGGTTTGGGATTCATGATATGCGCGAGCGGCGTGTTCTCCAGACCCGGAACGCCGCGGCCCTTCAGCGTTCGGGCCACCAGCACTTTCGGTTTGCCGCCGGCATGTTCCTTCTGCAGGAGCAGGGCGTCCTGCACTGCGGCGACGTCATGCCCATCGACCTCCTGCGCCTGCCAGCCAAAGGCGGCGAATTTTCCGGGCAGCGAACCATGGGCGATGATATCGTCGGTAAAGCCCAGCATGGCGATCTGATTGTTATCGACGATGACATGCAGATTATCGAGCCCGTGATGGGCGGCGAACATGATTGCCTCCCAGTTTGCCCCCTCATGCAGCTCGCCATCGCCGGTGATGACGAACACGCTGCGCCGGCTGCCGCGCCGCTTGAGCCCGAGGGCGATACCCGTGGCCACCCCCAAGCCATGGCCGAGCGAGCCGTTCAAGGTTTCGTAGCCAGGGATCACTGGATCAGGAATGCCGCCGAGGAAGCTGCCCGCCTCGCAGACATGTAGCAGCGCCTCCGCCGGGAAAAATCCGAGATCCGCGAGAATCGGATACATGCAGATCGAACCGTGCCCCTTGCTGATGATACAGCGGTCGCGCATTTCGGCCAGCGGCTCGCGCGGGTCGAATTGCAGCACGCCGCCGTAATACAGCGCGACGAAAATCTCGATCGGCGAGAGCGAGGAGGCGATCCTGGTTTCCGGGGCGCGGCGGTGGATGGCCAGCGTCTCGCGCCAAACCCAGTCAGCCTTGGCCCGCAAGATCTCGGCGCTGAGATTCATGCCGAATACTCAAGTCGCGCTGTTTGTTGCAGATACCATCGATACGTCTCCCGCAGACCGATTTCCAACGTGGTTTTAGGCGTCCAGCCGAATGCCCGCATACGGCTGCTATCCAGCAGCTTGCGCGCTGCGCCATCCGGCATGGCGGTGTTCCATTCAATCCGCCCGGCATAGCCGGTAATCCCGGCAATGGCCTCGGCCAGTTCGCGGATCGAGATGTCAAAGCCCATGCCGATGTTCAGCGGCAGCGGCAGCTCGGCGGTATCCCCTTCCAGCAGCGCGATACAGGCATCCGCAACATCATCGGCATAGATGAATTCGCGCCGCGGCGTGCCGGTGCCCCACAACGTGACCTGCTCCGCCCC
>DAOMCN010000084.1:0-7910 GCA_035427885.1 Acidocella sp.
GTCCGCCCATGTTCACCATTCCCAGGCCCTTCACCCATCATGATCACCCTCTGGAGATCATACGCCAATTTACGCCCAACTGGTTCACCGTCACGATGGGCACCGGGGTTCTGGCGCTGGCGCTCAACCTGTTTCCACTGGGACAGCCGTATGTACGCGAGACCGCGGCGCTGATCTGGCGGGTGAACATGGTGCTGTTTGCGTTGTGCACGGTATTATACGCCGCGCGCTGGGTGATTTTCCCGCGCGAGGCGGCGCTGATCCTGTCCCATCCGGTGATGCCGATGTTTCTCGGCGCAATTCCGATGGGGCTGGTCACGATCATCAACGGTTTCATCGTCTTTGGCCTGCCGCGCTACGGCCAGGCGGCTATCGACATCGCGCAGACGCTGTGGTGGATCGATGCTGCGATGTCGCTCGCTGTCGGACTTCTGGTGCCCTACCTGATGTTCACCCGCCAGTCGCACAGCATGGAGTCGATGACGGCCGTATGGCTGCTGCCCATCGTCGCGTCCGAGGTGGCGGCGGCCAGCGGCGGGCTGCTGGCGCCGCATCTGGCCAACCCGGCGGCGGTGCAGATGGTATTTTTCTCCTACATGCTCTGGGCGCTCTCGGTGCCGCTGGCGCTGGGTGTGCTGGTGATCCTTTTCCTGCGTCTGGCGCTGCACAAGCTCCCCCGGCGCGACATGGCGGTCTCGAGCTGGCTGGCGCTAGGGCCGCTGGGTACCGGGGCACTCGGGCTGCTGGTGCTCGGGCATGACGCGCCGGGGATTCTCGGCGCCGCTGGTATGCCCGCCATCGCTACCGCGGCGCAGGGGATCGGGCTTATCGGCGGATTGGTGCTCTGGGCCTACGGCGCGTGGTGGCTGCTGATGGCGGCGGGGATCACGCTGACTTATCTGAAGGAGGGCCTGCCCTTCAACATGGGCTGGTGGGGGTTCACCTTCCCCTTGGGCGTTTTCACCCTGGCGACCTATGCCCTAGCCCCGCAGACCGGCATGGGCCTGTTCACCGTCCTTGGCGCGGTTTTCACCGTCGCCCTCGCCGGGTTCTGGTTGATGGTTTCGGCCCGTACTCTCCTCGGCGGCTATAAGGGGCATTTGTTTGTCTCGCCCTGCCTGAGCGGTAAGCCAGCCTTGTCCCAGGAAAGCGGTATGCTGGTGAACCAGGGCTGGCCGAGCTGAAGCTACAATAAGGCCGGGCCGGGCGCCGCCTGAAAAAACTGTTTCCTTCTGCATTGCAGCATGGTTTGATTGCGGCATGGACATTCAGCAAACGCAGACCCCCCGCTTCGAGACCCTGGACGAGGCGCTACGCGAAGATATCCGCCTGCTCGGGCGCATCCTGGGCGATACGATCCGCACGCTGGACGGGGCCGAGACCTACGATCGGATTGAGACGATCCGCCAACTCGCCTTGCGCTTCCACCGCGACCAAGACCCACGCGCCGAAGCTGAGATGGAGACCCTGCTCAAGAGCCTCTCCGGCAGCCAGATCAACAGTATCACCCGCGCCTTCGGCTATTTCTCGATCCTCGCCAATATCGCCGAGGACCACCACCATACGCGGCGCTGGCGGGCGCATCTGATCGCGGGGTCGCCGCCGCGCGAGGGCAGCCTCGCCGCCGGGATGGCGCGGGCGCGCGCTGTCGGTTTCGACACGGCGGCACTGCGCGATTTCTTTGCCAACGCCTATATCGCCCCGGTCCTTACCGCACACCCGACCGAGGTGCAGCGGCGCAGTATCCTGGACAGTCTCGACGCCATCGCCGGTCTGCTCAACCAGCGCGACCGCCAGGCCGAGACCAAGGCCGAGCGAGAGGAGATCGACCTCGCGCTGCGCAGCCTAGTGCTGACGCTGTGGCAGACGCGCATGCTGCGCCCCACCAAACTCTCCGTGCTGGACGAGGTGGAGAATGCGCTCGCGTTTTTCGATGCGACCTTCTTCGCCGAAGTGCCGAAGCTCTATGCCGCGGTGGAACAGGAGCTGGGCGAACAGGCCGGGGATTTGCCAGCTTTCCTTGAGGTCGGCAGTTGGATCGGCGGCGACCGCGACGGCAACCCGTTTGTGGACGCCACCGTGCTGACCGAGGCGTTGACCCGCCAGGCCGAGCGCGCCTTTGGCTTTTACACCGCCGAGGTACGCAAGCTGCGCCGCGAGCTGACCCTCGCCTCCCTGCATGTCTCGACCACGCCGGAGCTGCAACGCCTCGCCGGGCAATCGGCGGGGCATCCCGAGCATCAGGCGGACGAGCCCTACCGGCTGGCGCTGGCCACGCTTCAGGCGCGGCTGGTGGCAACCCATGCGGCGCTGCTCGGCCCGGCGCCAAACGCCGCGGCTGCCGATGCCGCGGTCCAGCCGTATGAGACCCCCGAGGCCTTCGCCGCCGATCTGGAGATCATCGCCGACTCGCTGCGCAGCCACGGCTCGGCCCTGCTCACCCACGGGCGGCTCGGCAATCTGGTCCGCGCGGCGCGTGCTTTCGGCTGGACGCTGGCGCCCATCGACCTGCGCCAGAACTCCGCCGTCCATGAGCGCACCGTCGCCGAGCTACTCGAGGTGGCAAGCCCGGGCACTGATTATCTCACATTGGACGAGATGGCGCGCATTGCGCTGCTGCTGGCCGAGCTGGCCACCCGCCGCCCGCTGGTCTCGCGCCATGTTGATTACAGCGCCGAAACCGCGAAAGAGCTGGCCATTTTCGACGCCGCCGCCGCCGCCCACCGCCGCTATGGCACGCGCGCCATCCGCACCGCGATCATCTCCAAGACCGATAGCGTCTCCGATATGCTGGAACTCGCGGTGCTGCTGAAAGAGGCCGGGCTGCTCCACCCCGGCGCGCAGCAGCTCGACGTTAACATCGTCCCGCTCTTCGAGACGATCGACGATCTGCGCGCCGCCCCGGAAATCATGGACCGGCTGTTCGCCCTGCCCTTCTATCGCAGCCTGCTCGCCGGCAAGGGCGGGACGCAGGAGGTCATGCTCGGCTATTCGGACAGCAACAAGGACGGCGGCTTTCTGACCTCTGGCTGGGAACTTTACCGCGCGGAAGTCGGTCTCGTGGAGGTCTTTGCCCGCCACGGCGTGCGGCTGCGCCTGTTTCATGGCCGAGGCGGCTCGGTCGGGCGCGGCGGCGGTCCCAGCTTCCAGGCTATCCTTGCGCAACCGAAGGGCGCGGTCGAGGGGCAGATCCGGCTCACCGAACAGGGCGAGGTGATCGCCGCGAAATACGGCAACCCGGAGGTCGGCAAGCGCAATCTTGAAGTCCTGGTCTCCGCGACACTGGCCGCAACCGCCGAACCCGCCGCCGCCGAGCCGCTGGAGCCGGGCTTTCCTGTCGTGCTGGCCGAGCTTTCCGACGCGGCCTACGCGGCGTATCGCAACCTCGTCTATGAGACGCCAAGGTTCGAGGATTATTTCTGGCAATCCACTGTGATCACCGAAATCGCCAGCCTCAACCTCGGCAGTCGCCCCGCGTCCCGCGCCAAGGGCCGTTCCATTGAGGATCTGCGGGCGATCCCTTGGGTGTTCTCCTGGGCGCAATGCCGGGTCATGCTGCCCGGCTGGTACGGGTTTGGCTCCGCCGTCGAGGCGGTCCTGGCCAAGCGCGGCTATCGCGGGCTGCGGCTGCTGCAGTCGATGTTCCAGGAATGGCCGGTGTTCTCGACCCTGCTGCTCAATATGGACATGGTGCTGGCCAAGGCGGACATGCGTATCGCCGAGCGTTATGCCGGGCTGGTCGAGGACAAGGCGCTGCGCGACGCGATCTTCCCGCGCATCCAGGCGGAATACGAGCGCACCCGCGCACAACTCCTGGCGATCACCGGGCAGCGTGCCCTGCTCGACCGTAACCCGGTCATGCGCCGCTCGATCAGCAACCGCTTCCCCTATCTCGACCCGCTTAACCACGTCCAGGTCGAGATGCTGCGCCGCTACCGCGAGCAGACCGCGAGGGAGAACGAGGATGAGACCAGCGTGCGCGTGCGGCGCGGCGTGCATATCTCCATCAACGGCATCGCGGCCGCCCTGCGCAACAGCGGGTAGGGCGTTTCCCCGTTAACGCGCTGAACGGATTTGAAACACCCGCAACCACGGGTGAACGACGACCCGCGGCGAGCCAAAAACGAACCAGCGGCAGCCGAAGAACATGCATACCGTATAAACACCGACGCCAAAAATCTGCGCCAGATAGGGATTGGCTGAAAAATACAGGGCGCTAACCCCGACCACGCCCAGATTAAGCAAATAACACCCGCCCGCCGTTAAAATGTAGCGGGGCAATACCTGCGTCAGCCGCTGGCTGCTGTTGAACGTCCACGCCTGGTTCAAGACGAAACTAACACCGAGCCCAAGCGCGTAGCCAAGCATGTTGGCCAGAATCGCACCAGCGTTGAAAAAGAACATGAGCGCGTAGATGGCCGAAAGACCAACCGCGGTATTAGCCAGCCCCACCACGCCAAAACGAAGCGACTGACCGAGCAACGCCCTCACGCCGGACAACGCGCAGCCATTCGGTATTGTGCGCCAAGAGCGAGCCACCCCAGATGTGGCTCCAGAGGCCGCAGCGCCCTGAGCGGCGCCGGGAAAAACAGCCGGTAATCCACCCTTGCGTCGCACCAGCCGCTCGCCAGGGCGCGTCCACGCAGCGTAGCGCCGCGAATCAGCCGGGCATTAACGTCCAGCGGACAGGTGTTAACGGCGCGGACGGTCAGCGGGTTCAAGGGGTTGTGCTCATAAATCGCCAGAAGTCCGCCAGGCCGGGTGACACGCCGGAGTTCGTCCAGCCAGTGCCAATGTTCCGAATGCGGAATATGGTGAAACACGCAGGCTGAAAACACGATGTCCTGACTCTGCGCCGGCAATGGAATCTCCTTGCCAATCAGCAGGTAATTCTCATCCCCGCCAAACCGAGTCCGCGCGATCTCGAGGCTGCGCGCCGAAACATCCCCACAACTCAGCGCGCTTTGCGCAAAATACCGGCGGAAATACGGTACGGAATTGCCGATGCCGCTACCAAAATCGAGAATATCCTTGGCCGGCAGCCCTTTTTCGCGCACCAACCCCGCGAGATCCGCGATTTTATATTCCGCAAAATACTCCGGCCCTTCCCCCGTGATGGCAACATTCGCCTTGTGCTGAGCGTGGTATTCATCGGCGAGCAGATCAAACTCGGCGCGCAAATCCTGCGCCGCGTGCCGCTCATCCGCAGGCGTGCTTTTCACGGTGAATTTGCCTGCACGAGAAGCCCCGCCTTCGCCTGCAAATCGGGCGATGCGACAATATCCTGAATGATATAAAGCGGACGCCCTTTTACTTCCATGTAGAGTCTTCCAAGATACTCCCCGATAACCCCGATGATGAGCATCTGCACACTACCCAACGCCAGCACAATCACCGCCAGCGATGTCCAGCCCTGGATGGTATGTCCCAGAAAATGTTGGATCACCAGATAAACCAACAGCACCAACGTGGCGGCGCTGAAGCAGACTCCAAAATACGCCGATATCCGCAGTGGACGCACTGAAAAACCGGTGATCGCATCGACTGAAAGCCTTATCATTTTGCCCAGCGGATAATGGCTTTCCCCGGCGAAACGCGGCGCGCGCTCATAAGGCAGCGCCTCTTGCCGCAGTCCGATCCAACTCACCATTCCACGGATGAAGCGATGGTGTTCGGGCATGTTGTTCAGAATGTCGATCGCGCGGCGGCTCATCAGCCGGAAATCCCCCGTGTCTTTCGGGATTTTAATTTCAACCAAATGGTCGAGTACCCGATAGAACACATGGGCCGAAGCCTTTTTGAAAAATGTCTCGCCCTGGCGCTCCATGCGTGAACCAAAAACCACGTCGCAGCCTTCATCCATACGCGCCATCATCTGCGCCAGAAGCTCGGGCGGGTCCTGCAAATCCGCATCCAGGATAAAAACCCGCTTGCCCCGGGACATTTTGAGCCCTGCGGAAAGCGCCAACTGGTGGCCATAATTGCGCGACAGATTAATCGCCACTACATGCGCGTCCGCCCCGGCCATTTCCTGTAAAATGCGCCATGTCGCATCCTTCGAACCGTCGTTCACAAGGATCAGCTCGTAGGACTCGCCAACGCAGGCCTGGCAAACCTCCGTGACCCGGCGGTGCAGCTCCCAGATGCCTAAAGCCTCATTGTAGCACGGAACCACGATTGACAGCTTTAAATCGCCCACTCCAAGATTCCTATATAAAACAAAAGTTTACCGCGAATCTTGCCTTTTATCGCCCTGGCCAAGACAAAGGTGCCTAATTTTGAGGGTTTTGGAAAGGCGGCGCCCGTTGGTATCGATCTCATCCGCCCACGGAAGGCGTCAAAGCCCTGGAATCGGAATACCGAACGTCTGCAGCAGCAGCAGCACGTTCAGGAGCAGAATGATTATCGTCCCCCCGATTGCGACGATATTGGTCAGCCGATTATTGACGAATTCGCCCATAAGGTCGCGCCTACGGGTGAACAGCACGAGTGCGACCATCGGGATGGGCAGCGCAAAGGACAGGACAACCTGGCTGAGCACCAGCGCGTAGGTGGCGTTGACGCCAAGGCCGATGACCACGAAAGCGGGGATCATGGTCACCAGACGGCGCACCACGATCGGGATGCGGAAACCGACGAAGCCCTGCATGATCATCTGCCCGGCCATCGTGCCGACGGCGGAGCTGGAAATGCCCGATGCCATCAGCGACACCAGGAACACGACAGCCGCCCCGGCGCCAAGCAGCGGTCCCAAAGTATGATAGGCGGTCTGGATTTCCGAGACATCGCTATGCCCGGCATGAAATGCGGCGGAGGCCATCATCACCATCGCCATGTTGACCGCCCCGGCGACAGTCAGCGCAATCATGCACTCCCAGTTCGAGAAGCGCAGCAGCGCGCGGCGCTCGCCGATATTACGCGCAGGCGCGCGCACCTGGGTGAGACCGGAATGTAGATAGACAGCGTGCGGCATGATGGTCGCGCCGATGATCCCGACCGAGATCGTCAGCGCCGCGCCATTCGGTATGGAGGGGATGAAAACGTGGAGACCCGCCTGCCCCCAGGCAACCGGCGCGATGAACATCTCAACCAGGAAGCAAAGACCGACGATGCCGACAAGTGTGCCAATAATGAGTTCGAGCGGACGAAACCCGCGCCGGTCAAACATCAAGATCCCGTAGGTGAGCACCGCGGTAATCGCCATGCCAATGATGAGGGGGATTTTGAACAATAGGGAAAGCCCGATCGCCCCGCCTAGGAACTCCGCGAGATCAGTGGCCATCGCGGCAATCTCGCTGGCGCCCCACATCGCGTAGACAACTGGGCGCGGAAATTGCTGGCGGCACATCTCGGCCAGGTTTTGTCCGGTGACAATACCGAGCTTGGCGGAAAGGGCCTGAAACAACATAGCGATCAGACTCGCCATCAGCACGACCCAGAGCAGGCTGTAGCCAAAGGCGGCGCCGGCCTGGATATTGGTCGCGTAATTGCCTGGGTCCATATAGGCGATCGAGACGATGACCGCCGGTCCCGCGAACAACAAGACCGCCCCAACCCCGCGCCGCTTGCCGGTCAGAACCTCCCGGATGCGCGTCGTGGTCTCGTTGGTTAGGGTGGAACCTTCTGTGTCGATGGACTCGCTCATGCTAATTTTGCTCGGATAACAGCCGAATATAGCCAAGGCTACACTTTTAACAAGAGGCTTTATTGTCAGGCCTCTATTGTGTTTTGAGGTTAAGGCTATGTGGACGGCAAGCTTCCACCAAACCGCCCACCTCCCTGCCTGCTTTTTGCTCGGCCGGTCCCAGGCTGGCCCCAAAACGAAAAAAGCCCAGCTAAAGCTGAGCTAACGAGACCGCTAAAGTATTGAAGAGACGTGGTGCCGACACCCGGGATTGAACCGGGGACCT